>NZ_BMJQ01000014.1 GCF_014643535.1 Aliidongia dinghuensis
TGGCGCCGCACGCGGCGGCGCGACCCTGGCGGGTGCCGCCACCACCGCCTACCGCGCCGGCGGCCTGTCCGGCGTCGCCGAGGCCGCAGCCTCGTCGGCGGGCAACGCGGCGATGAGTCCGCTTCGCCGTGCCGCTGCCAGCATGCGCGAGAGCTTCGCCGCCGGCAGCCGATCCGCTGCCGCCGGCCCGGTCGGGAGTGGGGAAGGTGCTACGCCCGGAGCCGCCGCCGAATCTGCGAGCCCGCCGGCCTGGGCCCGCCGCATGCGCCGCAACCAGGCCATCAGCCAAGGCGCCTCAGCAGCTCACCGCGCGATCCAGTCCGGCGACCATCCGTCGGGCGGAACCGGTGTCGATCTTTCAGAGGGGGAGTGACCGATGTTCCGACGACCCATGGTCCGGTACGGCAAAACCCCAGCACCTGAGACGCCTTATCAGCGCGCCGGCCAGGTCTGGGACGACCGCATCGGCTCGGCGCGTGTCCAGGCGAAGAATTGGCGGCTGGCTTTCTTCGGATCGCTTCTCCTAAGTGGCGGCCTCGCCGGCGGACTGGTCTGGCAGTCAGCCCGCGGCACCATCACGCCCTGGGTCGTGCAGGTCGACAAGCTTGGTCAGGCGCAGGCCGTCGCACCCGCCGTTGCCGACTACCAGCCGACCGACCCACAGATCGCCTGGCACTTGGCCCGGTTCATCGAAGAGGTGCGCGGCATCCCCGCCGATCCGGTCGTGCTCCGCCAGGACTGGCTCGAGGCCTACAATTACGTCACCGACAAGGGGGCGCTCGCGCTCAACGACTATGCCAGGACCAACGACCCCTTCGCCAAGATCGGCAAGGAGCAGGTCTCGGTCGATGTCGCGAGCGTCATCCGCGCGTCCGGCAGCAGCTTCCGCGTCGAATGGGTGGAGCGCCGCTACGTCGATGACGCGCTCAGCTCGAGCGAGCGCTGGAGCGCCATCCTGACCGTTGTCGTGCAGACACCGACCGACGCCGATCGGCTGCGGAAGAACCCGCTCGGCGTCTACGTCCACGCCCTCAATTGGTCGAAGGAACTCGGCTGATGCGCACTCTGCCGCTTGCCACGCTGTTGCTCGCATCCGCCTCTCTCGGCGCATGCTCTTCCGTCTACAAGCCCCCGGTCATCAGCTATGACGACACGCCGAGGAAGGCGGTCCTGGCTCCGGATCCGCCTAAGCCTGTCCAAATCGTCGAGCTGCCACAGCCGCTTCCGCTACCTGGTCAGTTGAAGCCGCTGTCCTCCGGACACACCGCGCCGCCGGAAGCCGCCGATCCGAAAGCCCGCGTCGATCAGGCCAACGGAGCGGCACGCATCCAGCCCACCCGCGCCGGCTACATCAACGCCATCCAGGAATATCCCTGGTCGGACGGCGCGCTCTATCAGGTCTACGCGGCGCCGGGGCAGATCACCGACATCACGCTGGAAGCCGGCGAGCAGCTCGTGGGCTCGGGTCCGGTCGCCGCCGGCGACACGGTGCGCTGGATCATCGGCGACACAGAAAGCGGCGTCGGGCCCGGCAAGCACATCCATATTCTCGTCAAGCCGACCCGCGCCGATCTCCTGACCAACCTCGTCATCGATACCGACCGGCGCACCTATCATCTCGAGCTCCGTTCCGATGAGAAGACCTATATGGCGGCCGTGTCCTGGATCTATCCGCAGGACCAGCTCATTGCGCTGCGCCAGCAAAATGCCGCCGCCGATGCGGCGGCTCCGGTCGCGGGCGGCGTCAATATCGACGCGCTGAATTTCCGCTACCGCATCGAGGGCGACAGCCCGGCCTGGCGTCCACTGCGCGCCTTCGACGATGGACGCCAGGTCTTCATCGAGTTCCCGAGCGGTATTGCACAGGGCGAACTGCCGCCGCTCTGGGTCATCGGCGCCGAGGGCGACGGCCAGCTCGTGAACTATCGCGTCCGCAGCAACTACATGATCGTCGATCGCCTGTTCGCGGCCGCTGAGTTGAAACTCGGCGGCAAGCAGCAGCAGGTCGTGCGCATCGTGCGGACCGACGGGAGGCCGCAGTCGTGAACGACGCGCCCGGGGAAGAAGACGATGGGGCCGCCGAGGCGCCGCGCCCGCCGCAAGAAATGCGGCTGCGCTCGGGGCGAGCGCCGGTCACGCGCCTATCGCGGAAAGTCCTGCTCGGCCTCGGCGCCGCCGCGGCACTGGGTGTCGGCGGCGCGCTCTTCATCGCCTTGAAGCCCCAGCAGCAGACCACGGGCTCCGAGCTCTACAACACCAACAATCGCAATACACCCGATGGCCTGGCGGCCTTGCCGAAGGACTATACCGGCCTCCCGAAGAACGCGCCCCAACTCGGCCCGCCGCTACCCGGCGATCTCGGCCGACCGATCCTCAACGCCGGCGCGCCGGCCCCCGGCATGCCGACGCCGGCTACGCAGGAGGATCCCGAAAAGCAGCGGCTCGCGCAGGAGCAGGAGGCCGCGCGCACGAGCCACCTGTTCACCACGACGAGCATCGGCATCCAGGCCGCCTCACCGGTTCCGATCCCAGCACCGGCGGCTTCGCCTGCGACTTCTCCAGCCACCAGCCTAACCTCCCAAGACCACAAGCTGGCGTTCCTGAACGGCGACGCTGACAGGCGCACGACCAGTCCGGACCGGGTTCAGCCGCCGGCGAGCCCCTATGTCCTTCAGGCGGGCTCCGTCATCCCGGCTTCGCTCATCACGGGCCTGCGCTCCGATCTGCCGGGCGAGGTGACGGCCCAGGTGACCGAGGATGTCTACGATAGCCCGACGGGGAAAATCCTTCTCGTTCCGCAGGGCGCGAGGCTGATCGGACAATATGATGCGCAGATCGCCTTCGGCCAGTCGCGCGCGCTCCTGGTGTGGAACCGGGTCATCATGCCGAACGGCACCTCCGTCGTATTGGAACGGCAGCCTGGCACGGATACCGAGGGTTATGCCGGCCTCGAGGACGAGGTCGACAACCACTGGGGCATGCTGTTCAAAGCGGCGCTTCTTTCGACCATCCTCAGCGTTGGCGCGGAAGCCGGCACCAGCAACAGCGAGAACAATCTCGCCCAGGCGATCCGGCAGGGCGCCTCGCAAAGCCTCAATCAGGCCGGCGAGCAGGTGGTCAGCCGCTCGCTCAGCATCCAACCCACCATCACGATCCGCCCCGGCTTTCCGGTACGAGTCCTCGTAACGCACGACCTGGTGCTGGAGCCTTACAAGGCTGAGAGGTGAACATATGAGCAAGCTCAAGCTCGGCCCCATCGAGGACGACAAGCCGGTCAAACTGACAGTCGAGGTGAGCGGCTCCCTACACCGCGATCTCCTTGCCTATGGCGAAGCGCTGGGGAGAGAAACCGGCCAGCCGCCAGTCGAACCTGCGCGCTTGATCGTCCCTATGATCTCGCGGTTCATGGCAACCGATCGCGGCTTTTCGAAAGCCCGGCGGAGCACGAAAAGCTCAACCGAGCCCCCGTGATCTGGCCTCATCGCGGATGAACGCCACGAACCGTCCGACGACCGGCTCCTCACGGTCGGCAGCCCATACGAGATCGACCATCACCCAAGCATTCTGCTCGGCGATGGGCACGTAGGTCACCCCGGGGATTCCGACCGTGCCCTGGCTCGCCGTGGCCAAGGTGACACCATATCCTGCCGCCACGAGGCCGAGCACCGTCTGTTTGCTGGCCGGGTGAGCCGAGAAGCGAACGCCGCTCCCGAGAAACGATGCAAAAAACTCAAGCGCGGTGTGGCTGCCCTCCCATTCTTGGGTAAGCACGACCTCGTCCCGCAGCAACTCCCATGTCACGGCCGGACGCGCGCTGAGGGGATGGACTGAAGGCAACGCCGCAACCAGCGCCTCTCGATAGGCCGGCATAGACGTCGCCTTCGGCCAAAGAGCGTGCCTCGGGACAAACGCGACATCCAGCCGGCGTTCGGCAATCGCCGCTCGGAGCTCATGATCGTTCATCTCGTAGACGATGAGATCGACATCCGAGGCTGCGACCCGCCAAGCTCCCAGCAGGCTTCGCAACAGCTCGCCGATTGGCGGCAGGCGCACGCCGAGCCGGACCTTGCCGGTCAGCCCATGGCCGTTGTTCTGCCCCGCTCTGATCAGCGCCTCGATGTCGTCCAGCGACCGCTGCACATGAATCATCATAAAGCGACCGGCTTCCGTCAGCCGCAGCCCCGATCGGCCGCGCTCGAATAGCGTGACGCCCAGCTCGTCTTCGACGCGGGTGATGCGCCGGCTTATGGTCGATGCGTTTAATCCGAGCATTTCGGCGGCCCGCGTCAAGCTCATGGCGCTCGCCGTCACCGCGAGGTATCGAAGATCTAAAATATCCATCGGCGCGCACGAAGCTCGCGCTGAACAGGCTGCCGGCCCGGTCTGACCGATGGTGCAGTCATATCGATTGCCTCCGCGATCCGTTCGCTCGCCGCCGATCACTCACATCATCTCAAGCGCCAAGGCGCCGCCCTGCCCGCTGCCGATGTACGAAGCACCCATGAGAGACTCTCCTTGTGATCGGACGTGCCGGAACCTCATCCGGCACCGCGGCTATGAAACAGGTGCGCGCTGGCTCTAGCTCGACGGGAACGTCCAACGAGGGCGGAACGGCCCGACCGGACCCCATCGAACGCGTTGCTAGTTTTCCTTCCCCTCGCATGCGCGCGCTCAGCAGCGCCACATCGGGTTCTGAGGCGGGCCGAACACCCGGCGACGCACTCGCACGGCGCATTGCATAGTGCGCGCTATACTACTCGCGGTCAAGATTCTATAGCGCTCCATACAAAACCGTTGACGATAGTCGCCCCGTTCTATAGCGTCCGATATAGTACGGGCTGGGCGGTGGCTTCGCCACTTGCTGCGTGGTTCTGCGACGGTGGCGATCGGACCCGCCGACCTTTGAGTCGAAGCCAATCATTTTTCGGAGGAGAAGACGGATGAAGATGCGACGAATTGTGAGCGCCGAGGGCAAGGCTGGCGTCGTCATGCAAGTGGACGATCTTCTCGACACCGAAACCGCCGATCGGGTCACGAATATCTGGGGCTTCGACAAGATCCCTCAGCTTCCTCTTACGCCTGAACAAGTTCTCGGCGAATACAAGCGGCTTGGGATCTTTGGGCCAAAAGACTCAGTTCGCGTTGATCTTCAGGTTATTCCGCCTGAGAAAGCGGGCGAGACGGATCTCGGGGCCTTGATGGCCAAGATCGATTTCGGCACCGGCGGGGGTATGACCCAAGGTGAACACGGCGGTTCGATGCACCGGACCGACACCATCGATCTCGCGGTCGTGCTCAAGGGCGAAGTGGATATCGCCTATCCGGGAGAAGACGGCCAAGTACACGCGACCACAGCCAAAGAGGGCGACTTCTTCGTGCAGAACGGCGCCTTCCACGAATTCCACAACCGCTCGGACGACCCTTGCGTAATCCTCATGTTCGTCTTCGGCGCCGAGAGGAAGGCGGCCTGAGTCACAGAGGATCAACCACTTCTGGATCCGGAGAGTATTGCCACCGCTACGGTCGCCGCGGAGTCAGCGCGTATCGGTGATGGCGAGTCGACGCTGACACAGGGCGTTATCTTGGCTGTAAACCTAAAAATGAAGGAAACAACATGTCTTTGTTGAAAAACAAGGTCGCCATCGTCACGGGGGGCAGCAGCGGCATCGGCCTCGCAACCGCCAAAAGGTTCGTTGAAGAGGGGGCGTATGTATTCATCGCCGGTCGGCGCCAGGCCGAGCTCGACAACGCTGTCGCGGAGATCGGCAAGAACGCCACCGGCATAAAGACCGACATCTCCAATCTCGACGACCTCGACCGTCTCTATGAGACCGTCGCGAAGAAGGGCAAGATCGATGTGATTTTTGCGAATGCGGCCTTCGTCGAAAAGACAATGACCGCCACGGCGACGCCTGAGCATTTCGACAAGACTTTCAACACCAACGCCCGCGGCACTTATTTCACCGTCCAAAAGGCGCTGCCCTACTTGAATGATGGGGCCTCCATCATCCTCGTGGCGTCCGCCGGGAAGAACATGGGCTTACCGGGCCGCAGCACCTACAGCGCCACCAAGGCAGCGCTCCGGTCACTGGCCCGCACGTGGACCAACGAGTTCAAGGATCGGCAGATCAGGACCAACGTGTTGAGCCCAGGGACGGTCGACACGCCGATGTTCGAAGGGCAGTTCCCGTCCAAAGAGGGCGCCGCTGAAGCCAGAAAGCAGATTACCGCGACGATCCCTTTGGGCAGGCAAGGACGCCCCGAAGAGATCGCGGCGGCAGCTCTATTCCTCGCCTCGGACCTAAGCAGCTACGTCGCCGGTATCGACCTTCCGGTCGACGGCGGTTTGACGGCTGTCTAGACCGAAAAGGACTTGAGCATCATGCAACTCACGAAATTTGGCCGCACCGGCTTGTCCGTTTCCCGGCTGTGTCTCGGCACGGCGACCTTCGGCAAGCAAACCGACGAGGCGGAATCGCACCGCATCCTTGACGCCGCCGCCGATGCGGGGATCAACTTTCTCGATACCGCCGATTTCTATCCTATGGGCGCCGCGCACGCGCAGCTCGGCGCCACGGAAGAGATCACCGGCCGCTGGCTGAAAGGCAAGCGCCACCGCTTTATTGTCGGGTCAAAAGCAGGGGCGCCGATGAGCTCGCTACCCTGGGACCAGGGCGGCTCGCGCAAGCATCTGCTCGATGCAATCGACGCCTCGCTTCGCCGTCTCGGCACCGATTACGTCGATCTGTATCAGCTTCACTGGGACGATCCCGCGACGCCGATCGACGAAACTCTCGAAGCGTTCGATACGATCGTCCGCTCTGGCAGAGCCCGGTACATCGGCATCTCGAACATCCTGGCTTACCGCCTCGCCCGGTCTCTCGGCCGCTCGGACGTGCTGCGCATCGCGCGCTACGTCTCCGTCCAGCCGCGCTACAACCTTTTGTCTCGCGAGGTCGAGCGCGAACTGTTCCCGCTCGCCCATGAAGAAGGCCTTGCGGTCATTCCGTTCAATCCCCTCGCCGGCGGGCTGCTGACCGGCAAATACAGCCACGACAAATCGCCAGTCCAGGGCCGCTTTTCACAGGAAGTCGGCAAGTTCGGGGAAATCTATCAAGAGCGCTACTGGCATCGACGCCAATTTGAAACGGTCGAACAACTGGCCGCCATCGCAAGCGAGCACGGCAAGCCGCTGGCGACACTCGCGATCGCATGGGCGCTGGCGAACACCGCCGTTACCTCCGTCATTCTAGGCGCCAGCCGCCTCGACCAATTGGCAGACACGCTCGCTGCCGCCGATCTCGCGCTCGACGGCGAGCTCAAGACGCAGTTGGACGCACTGACGGCGGAGTACCGCCGCGGGGATTCGGCGCGATGAGCCCTGAACATTTGAACAAACGGCCGGAGGCCCTATGACGGACGAAATCAATCGCTGGAAGGTCGGCGACGTCAAGATCACGCGAGTGGTTGAAATGGAAGGGGGCTTCCCCCCGGGCGCCATGTTCAACGGCTTGACCGAGGATCGCGTCAAGTCGATCGACTGGCTCCACCCCCACTATGCGCTTACGGATGGCACGGTGCGGTATTCGGTGCAGGCTTACGTGGTGGAAAGCCAGGGCTACCGCATCATCGTCGATACTTGCATCGGCAACGATAAACCACGCAGCAATGAAGGCTGGAACAAACTTCAGATCCCCTTCATCGAGCGCCTGACCGCGGCCGGCTATCCGCCGGAATCAATCGACACGGTTATTTGTACCCATCTGCATCTCGACCATGTCGGCTGGAATACTCGCTGGGACGGGACGAAGTGGGTGCCGACATTCCCCAATGCGCGCTATCTCTTCGGCCGGACCGAGTGGGAGCACTGGACTCACGAGAATAATGGCTCCGGCGATATGCCGGATTTCGTCGTCCAACTGTCGGGACAGGACAATGTCATGAACGATTCGGTGTTGCCGATCGTCAAGGCAGGCCTGCAGCAGCTTGTTGAGACCAACCACCGCTTGACGGATGAAGTCTCCCTGTTCCCCACGCCTGGGCACACGCCCGGCCACGTCAGCGTCGCAATAAGCTCCGCCGGGCAAAACGCGACCATCACCGGCGACCTGATGCATAACCCAATCCAGATCGCGGATCCGGAGATTTGCTCCAACTTCGACTTCAACCAGTCGATCGCGCTGTCAACGCGTCGCACCTTCATCGCCGACCACGTGGATCGCGATGTCCTGGTGCTCGGAACGCACTTCCCCACTCCCGCGGTCGGTCACATTGTCCGCGAGAAGGACGGCCTGCGCTTCGTGGCAGCCGAAGAACAATCTGACGACCAGAAGCCCGTGGTCAGTCGCCGAGAGAAGCAGGGCAACTGACATGGATGCTGCCCACGCATCCCAGCCGGAGGGAATGATCCCCGACGGCTCCCGGCTTTGGAAGGTCGGCGTGATTTTCGCGGTCGCCCTGGGATTCGTCATGGCGATGCTCGATGTCACCGTGGTGAATGTCGCCCTGGGAGACATCCAGCGGGAATTCACGTCGCCGCTCTCGACGTTGGTGTGGATCATTGACGCCTATACGCTGACTTTCGCTTCGTTATTGCTGCTCGGCGGATCGCTCGCAGACCGGATCGGCGCGAAACGGACCTATATCAGCGGTCTTATGATATTTGTGCTTGCCTCAGCGGTGTGCGGGCTCGCCACGTCGGCAAGCATTCTCGTCGTCGCCCGGCTACTCCAGGGCGTCGGTGCAGCGTTCTTTCTGCCGAGTTCGCTGACGTTGTTGACGCAGTCCTTTCCGGACCCCGTCACGCGCACGAGGATGATCGGGGTCTATGGCGCATTTGTCGGTGCGGCGGCCGGCTCCGGCCCTTTCGTCGGCGGCCTTGTCGTCCACGAACTCGGATGGCGCAGCATTTTCTATCTGAACCTGCCTATCGGAGCCTTGGGCGTCATTCTGACCGCGATCCTGCTCCGGCCATCGAAACCCAAACCCCGCCCATTTGATGTCGCGAGCCATCTGCTCCTGATGGGCGCGCTCTCCGGCGTCAGCTTCACGCTGATCGAGGGGCACTCCTTAGGCTGGTTTGCCTCGCGCACAATCGTATTTTCTGTCCTCGTGGCGTTGGCTTCCATAACCCTGTTCGCCGTCCGGGAACGTTTGGCCTCGCATCCGGTCATTCCACACGCGCTCCTGCACAATCGGCGCTTCTGGACCTTCAACGCCACCGGGACGCTCATGTCCGCCGTGCTCTTCGGCGAAATCTTCGTCGTGACCCTTTTCCTAGAGAAGGCGCGCGGCGCCAGCGCGTTCATGGCGGGAATTCAGATGCTCCCGATCATGGGCGTTTTCGCCTTTGTCAATTACTATGCGGGCCGCATTTCATCGGTCTGGAGCAACCGGCGCATCATGATCGTCGGTTACGGAACTGCAGCACTAGGTGCCGCATCGACGATATTGGTGGGTGGTGCGGCGCCTTACTGGCTGCTCGCCCTCACCCTCGGCATTTGCAACCTGGGCCTCGGCTTCTCAGGTCCCGCAATGATGTCCAGCGTGATGCACGAGGCCGGGAGGGACCATGCGAACATCGGTTCAGCCACCCTCAGCGCGAACCGTCAGATCGGCGCCCTTTGCAGTGTCGCGCTCATGGGCCTCCTGCTCGACGTGATCCCCGACTGGGAGTCGAGTCTCCGGGCCGCCTTTACAGTCTTCGCATTCTGCATGGTGACCGCCGCCGTGTTGGTCCGGCAAGGGGTGACCGCAGCGAGACCAGCCATGCTGGGAGGCGAACCATAACCAAATTGTGTGAGGCGACGCGAAGGATTATATAGCGGAAGATATAGAACGTGGGCTTTGACATCGATGGGCCGTCCTCGCGAATTTGAAATCGACGACGCGATCGAGAAGGCGGCGGGCCTCTTTTGGCGGAATGGCTACGAGGGAACGTCGATCAGCGATCTGACGAAAGCGATCGGGATTACGCCGCCGAGCTTCTATTTTGCGTTCGGAAGCAAGGAAGGTTTGTTCAAAAAGATCATTGAACGGTATTTTGCCGAACAAAGTAAAATTGTTGAGGCTGCCTTTCGTGAGCCGACCCCGCGAGCCGTCGCGACGCATTTTCTCCACGCGTATGCCGACGTGCTTACGGACCCGCTTCACGCGCCGGGTTGCCTCGCGATGAACAGTTCGCTTCCGAGTGCGGCGGGCGATCCCCTCCGGAAATGGCTGGCTGAACTGCGTGAGCAGATTCGGAAGCGGTTCCGCGATCGATTCGCTGAAGCGCACGGCAGTGAGGATCTTCCAGCCGGGATGGACTCGGATGCCCTCGCTCGCCTGGTCCTGGTAATTGCGTGGGGCATGGCCGTCGAGGCCCAATCCGGAGCCACCCGTGAAGATTTGCGTCGAACGATCGACCTTGCGCTGCCGGCGTGGCCCACCGCCGAACGTCTGAACGGCTAATCGCAGATGGACCTGCCAGCCCGTCGTGTGGCGGCCTCTAACAATATCGAATTGCTTACGAGCCGGGTTTGCCATCAGCACAGGCTCGATGAACACATGTATCGCGCGCGGCGAAGGCGTATGGCGTCGCATTCGATCTCGCCGAGGCGCAAGGCACAAAGAGGCTTTTTACATCAGGAGAAATGACTTTTTACATCAGGAGAAATGAAATGAAGACCCTGCTTGCTGGTATGATGCTGGCGATCTCGGTTGCTCCGACAATTGCGGCACCTTACCGAACGCCTGTTCCTGCGACCTTCGAAAGCAAAGGCGAGGATCGGCAGGCGATTGAAGGGCTGCTCGATAATTACACCAAGGCAGTCTCCACCAAGGATCAAGCCCTGTTCGAGTCCCTGCTACTAGACAAGGCCATTCCCTTCACTGGCGTTCCACTTCTCGGAAAGAGTGGAGATCTCACCGTAAAAACTGCGAATTACGAGGACTTTCGGAAGGGGGTGTTCGAGGGAGAGCCCTTCACGCAGAATTTCGAAGACATCCATATCAAACAAGACGGGACGCTAGCTCAAGTCTCTCTGGTTTTCGTAAACACGACTTCTACCGATAAATCCTGGGGATGGAAGACAATGGAACTGGTTAAGGTAGGTGGGAAATGGAAGATAGCCGCAGAGTTTTTCACTGGTCACAATTAATGTATTGCGCGAGCTGCGTTTTTGAGCATGATCAAGAAAGCAGAAGTTACTCGCTCCGACCTTCACGCCATCCAGTATTAACTTTCTGGCAGCGCGTTCCCACGCCGCGGCAGGAGCACTAACTCGGCCGCTTCTTCGGCGTCTTTGAGGAGCGTCTTGCGTGGCGCGCCTAACTGCGCGTGCATTGTCAGACCGCGGGCAAGGTCGATAACCTGGCGCGCGCGCGTGGTGACAGGAAAGTCAGACGGGATTTCTCCCGCGCTGATCCCGTCGCGGAAGCGGCGTTCCACGAGCGCTACGCCGCCTGCGGCGGCGTCCTTCAGAAACTGCCTGACCTCAGCGTCGTCCACGAGCGGCGCGACGCACACCATCAGGCATCCTCGGACCGACCCTTCCTCGGTCGCGACTTCGACGGCGTGTCTCAGGAAGCCGGCGATCCCGTCGCGAAGAGCCGGCGGCGCAAAGAGGGCTTTTGCCGCGCCGGCGCCTTTTCGCTCTGCATAGGTCCGCAGGACGCGCAGGAAGAGCGTCCGCTTGTCTCCGAAGACGGAATACAGGCTTTGCCGCCCCACACCCATGCCAGCGATGAGATCATCGATCGCCACACCGTCGTAGCTTTTCGACCAAAAGATCCGCGTCGCTTTATCCAGCGCCTCGCTCTCGTCGAAGCTTCGGGGGCGCCCACGACCCCTGCTCGAATTTGTTAGCATCTGGTCCAAAAATCCTTGACCATGCATCCTGCCCGAATATATTAGGAGTCAGTCCAAAAATAGCAAGCCGGCTTGTGGCTTCACGGCTCGACCTTTCTCCCACGGTGGAACCAAAATATGAGACATTCAATCGCTCTGGTCACCGGCGCTACGTCCGGGCTCGGTTATGCCGCAGCTCGCTTGCTCGCCGACGGGGGATGGCAGGAGGTCATCGTAACCGGGCGCAGCCTGGCCAAGACCCAGGAAACCGCCGCCCAGCTCGCCGACGAGACCAAGAAACGGATCTTCACGCCGCTCGAGCTTGATCTGAACAGGGCCGCCAGCGCCAAGTCGGTGGCCGCCGAGTTGGTCAAACGCGGTCGGCCGATCGATTTCCTGCTGCTCAATGCGGGATTGGTTCCAACCAAGGAGCGCGTGATCACGGCGGAGGGCGTTGAAGCGTCCCAGGCCCCGCTTATCGGCCATCATGAACTGACCGTTGGGCTGCTCAACGCCAACCTGCTGAGCCCCGAGGCGCGGATTGTCATCACCGGCGCGGAGCCCGCTCGCGGGGGTGTGCCCATGTTCAAGTACACCGACCTGCCGGCGTTCGCAGCCCAATACTACGGGGGCGACCAGACCGCGGCTGCTGAAGCCCTCATTCGCAGCGGACCCAATGTGAAGTACTCGCCCAACACCGCCTATGCCGACGCGAAGCTCATGATCGCCTGGTGGGCCGAGGCGCTGGCGCGCCGGCTTCCGCCCGGTATGGCCGTCTACGCTGTCTCGCCCGGTGCGTCGAACGCCACCAACGTCGCGCGAAACGCGGGCCCGTTGCTGAAGTATCTGATGATTCCGATCGTGAACCTCATTCCCGGCATGAATCAGACGCCGGAGGTTGCGGCCAGTCGCTACATCCAGGCGGCGGGGTTCGGAACCGACGTCTCGGGGCGATTCTTCGCCTCGGCTAAAGGGAAGTTCTCAGGCCCGATGGAGCTGCAGCGCGAACCGCACCTTCACGTTCGCGCAAGCCAGGAAGCCGCCTGGCAGGCCGTCGTCAAGGTTTCCGGCGCCGACCTGTCTCACCCGGCATCTTTGAGCGCGGTGTCCTAACACCTGACCGCCGTCGCGTCGCAAAAATATCATCCGAAATTGTCCAAAATACCACAGGCGCAATGGCGTCCCAGGAGAATGTGAATGGCACAGTATCAAGATAAGAAGGTGGTGATCCTTGGCGGCACCAGCGGCATGGGTCTCGCGACGGCGAAGAAGCTCCTTGATGGCGGCGCGCGCGTTCTGGTGACAGGCCGCTCGCAAGCCGGCCTGGACTCGGCGAAGCAGGAGCTTGGGGCTGACGCCCTCGTGGTTTCGAGCGACGCGCGATCGTTGACCGATATCGACGCCCTCGCCGCTCAGGTGAAAGCCAAGTTCGACACCATCGACCTGCTTTTCGTCAACGCGGGGTTCAGCATCCCAACGCCGCTCTCGAACGTCACCGAGGCCATCTACGACGAGATGTTCAACCTCAACGCCAAGGGGCCGTTCTTCGCGGTCCAGAAGTTCGCGCCTCTCATTAACCGGGGCGGCTCCGTCGTCCTCACGACCTCGATCGCCAACGTCAAGGGACTGCCTGGGCAAGCCACCTATGGTGCTGCCAAGGCCGCGCTGCGATCCTTGGCTCGGACGCTCGCAACCGAACTGCTCCCCCAAGACATCCGCGTCAACGCCGTGTCGCCCGGTCCCATCGACACGCCGATCCTCGACAAGGTGTTTACCGATAAAAACGTGGCCGCCCAGGTCCGGGAGAAGACGATCGGTATGATCCCGATGAAGCGCTTCGGGACCTCGGAGGAAATCGCGAAGGCCGTCGTCTTCCTCGCGTTCGACGCGACCTTCACGACCGGCCTTGAGATTCCAGTCGATGGGGGCTGGTCGCAACTCTAGGGGGTCGGGTCATGGTTCCCCGCACTTTCTCTGGGGCAGCCAGAGGAGATCGCGGCGGCGGTCGCCTTCCTGCTCTCGGGGGACGCCAGCTTTATCACGGGTCAGACGTTGTTTGTCGACGGCGGCGGCTCCATCGGAAAGGCGGCGATATTGAAGGGACCGCGCGGCGCAGGACGCCAATTCTGCGACCGCGAGCGCCCGAGATGGCACTGGCGCCGTCCGCTGGTTCGTCAGCCGCAATGCTGCATCGGCGACGACGGCTTCGAGGTACCATCAATGAGGAGCTTTCGATGACGGACACAGCAAGCGATTTGGCCCCACAGCAGGGGAAATTCGGCCGCGTTCCCGTGACCGGCAGTGCCTTCGTGCAATCGCTGGCCACCTCCAGCTTAGACCTCACTTTCGATCGCATGGTTGGCCTCGCCTTCGCGGCCGCCTGTGCCTTCCTGAGAGCGCTGGAGCGGGTGAAGACGGGCATCACAGCCGCCGCCGTCGACAAACAACGTCTGGCCCGAAAGGGGCCGCGGCGCGGCATGGCAATTCTGCGCCCGCGAGAGCCTGAGATGGTGCCGGCGCTCGCGCTCATTCGTCAGCCGCAACGCTGCATCGGCGATGACGCCCCGGGGGCACAGCTTCACCAATGAGGAGCTCTCGATGACAGGCACAGCACGCGATTTGGTCCCAAAGCCGGGGAAATTTCGGAGCGCCCTCGCGGCCGCCTGGGCTTTCCTGCAGGCGATGGAATCCACCAGCTTCGACTATACGCTCGACCGCATCGAGCGCCTGGAGCGTGAGGTGGCACGACTGAAGGAGGAACTGCGCCAAAGCCGCGATCCGGGGGCCGGCGATGTCGCTAGCGCGGCTGCGCCCGACCGTTGAACGCGGGGACCACACCATGCCGGTAGTCCAGTTTATCACCGTCGCGCTTCCGGTCGCACTCGGCCTCGTGATGATCGGAACGGGCGGGGCCAACTTTGCCGGCCCTTCACTAGCCCGACAAAATTTCGCGCTCTGGGGCTATCCGGCCGGCTTTCACCGGGTGGCGGGCAGCGTTGGAGTAGTGATCGGATTGCTTCTGCTGATCCCGCTGACATCACGCGTTGGGGCGATCGCGAGTGCCATTTTCATGTTCGCCGCCATTGCGACGCTCATCCGTAGTCGCGACTGGGGACACCTCCCGGCAGCCGCAATCCTGATGGCGGCGTCTGCCGCGGCGATAGCAATCCACGGGTAGTCAGCCCCACTGCCTCGTTGCGCTGCATGAAGCGCTGCTGAGAGCACCGAAGTTGATGGAGAGAAGCCTTACAATGCGGCGCTTCGACGAAATCATCGACCTGGCGGCCGAGCGGCACGGCGGCCGAGACGCGCTCAAGCGGATGCTCTCTGAAACCCGGACCTTGGCGCCGCAGGACATCGCCAAGATTCCCGACGCTCGCATCCTCGCAGCGATGACGCGACGCGTATTCAGCGCGGGCTTTTCCTCGAAGGTCATCGACGCCAAGTGGCAGTCCTTCGAGTCCGCTTTCGAGCAGTTCGATCCTGCCCGTTGTGCATGGATGACCGAGGAGCGCTTCGACGAATTGCTCAAGGACAAGGATATCGTCAGGAACGGCGCGAAGATCAAATCCGTGCAGGAAAACGGACGCTTCCTCGTGGAACTGGCCGAGAAGCACGGCACCGCCGCCCGGTTTCTGGCGGAATGGCCCGACGACGACTATGTCGGACTCCTCGATTTGTTGAAGAAGAAAGGGAGCCGGCTCGGCGGCGAAACAGGAATGCATTTCCTGCGCTCGATCGGCAAGCCGGCCTTCATCACGATGCCCGATGTCGTGAAAGCGCTCATTCGCGAGCAGGTGGTCAGCAAGAGCCCCGGCGGAAAAGATGATTTTGCGAAAATACAAGCCGCCTTCAACTATTGGTCCGAGCAGTCCGGTCTCGATCTCACATCGATCAGCAGAACGCTCGCTATGAGCGTTGGCTGAGGAAGATTTCGAAACTCACATGAACGTAAAAACGCCGCCCTGCGAAGGTAGAGATCAGACGTTCGAACCGTGTCGATCTGACTGTCTCTGCCTAATCGTAGTGATCTGTACCAGTTCCAGCGTGATCGCGGAGACCGGCCGCTCAAGCACGTTTGTCGGTCTAGTTCGAGCCTAGCGAGGCAAATACCGGCTCACTGTTCATAGCTCTACGCCCAACTTCAGGGATTCTGCCCAACACCACCGGGTGCCAGGAGTTCATGGGACGGGCTGAGAGGAGCGATCGGGATCAGCTCGGAGTTCATGAGTTTCGCTCTGAGCATTTATGCACAAAATTGGTATTATTTTCAGTTCTCAGGTCCGGCCAAGCCGTCATTGCCACATCGATCATGCGATCAAGTGTTGGTCGATCTGCGCCCGCGTTCGGAAAGTTCAGAACTGCATGCAGGACACCGAAAAAGTACCACGACAAAGTATCGACGTCCGCGTTATGCGCCAGTTCACCTCCGGATATGCCATCGCTCAAAATGCCGCGGATTATCTCACGTTGCCTCGCAGCGGCAGCGACGGCTGCGGCGCTTCCTGCCGCGGACAACTCGGCGGCTTCGTTACAGCTTCGCGCGATCAGGCAGCCGGGCGGCCGCTCGGGTGCCGCTGGGTCTGGGAGGAATGTCCGCAGGATGGCCTCAAGCCTTCTGCGCGGCGAATCGGCTTTCGCCGCATTCATTCGACAAAGCGATCGCTCGGTGTGCGCCTCCAGGGCTTCCAGGAATAGGCCGTCCTTGTCGCCGAAGCGCTGGTAGATGCTGGAGCGCGACAGACCGGTCGCCGCCGTGAGATCGCTGAGGGAGGCCGCGGCGAAACCATGGCGCCAGAAAACGCCCGCGGCAGCTGTGATCACGGCTTGCTCATCGTATTGCGGCTTTCCGCTCATCCAATCCTCAGTTGACATCTTGGATCGATCGATCCAGCTATAGATGGACCATTTGTTCCAAGATAGCCCCGGGGAGGCATTTATGCAAACGAGACGGACCTTCCTAACTGTTGCCGCCGCGGGGGCCGGTGCGGCCCTCCTCGGGTCGCCGTCTCGGGCAGCCGGTGGTAATCCCATCAAAGCCATCGCTTTCGACGTGTTCACGATTTTCGACGCCAGCAGCCTTGACGATGCGGTCGAGGCGCAATTCCCCGGCAAGGGTCGCGCGGTCGCGGCGGTGTGGAAGGACAAGTTGTTCAACTACTTCTTCCTTCGCACCATCGAGAAGCGATACGCGGACGGAGGCCAGGTAGCTTCGGAGGCGTTGCGCTACGCTTGTACCGCCAAGGGACTCGACCCAAGCCCGAGCGCGGTGAAAGCCATGGTCGATACCTTCTCTCATCTGAAGATCTGGCCCGACTCCACCGAGGCACTGCGTCGAATGCACGGGGCAGGCTTGCGACTTGCTTGTCTGTCGAATCTGACGGAAGCGATGCTGAGGTCGAGCAGTCAGGGCGTCGGCATCGCGCCATTGTTCGAGCATTATCTGAGCACCGACCGGGTGCAGGCGTTCAAACCCGATCCGCGCGCCTACGCCATGGCAGAAAGTGCCTTCGGGTTGCAGCGCCGGGAGGTGCTGTTCGCCGCGACGGGGGGATGGGACTACACCGGCTCGAAAGCGTTCGGGATGGAAACCTTCTGGGTCAATCGGTCCGGCTCCATGCCTGAAACCTTGGGCATCGAACCGGACGGAAGAGGCGCGACTCTGAAGGAACTCGCCGACTATGCCATCGCCCGGACAAAATAAGCCTGACTGGAAAGCGCCAAGTCATTACGCATCCTATGCCGCTGCTCACACTTTGCGGTGAATGGCGTGTGGTCGCTGAGCTGAAATTTCATACGGCGCAGCGTTGAGGGTGCGGCCTCACGAAAGACGACACGCCCGCCTCGTCGCGATTGACATCTTGGACTGTTCGATCCAATTTAGATGGACCGATTGTTCCAAGATTGCTCCGTGGAGGCACGATGTCCCAAACCTCATCCCCAGCTGCGTGGAGGCCTCGGGTCGCCTTAGCTGGTGCGACTGGCCGCGTCGGCCGCACGTTGACCAAGCTGCTCGCGGACGACTCTTTGGATTTGGTTGCGTTGACCCGCAGGCCCAACGAAGCGCGCGAGCTACTCGGAATCGAAGTGGCTGAGATCGATTTCGCGAATTCGAAGACAATCGTGGATGCTCTAACGGGGGCCGACCGTCTTTTCATTGCCCACGGAACATCGCCGCAGCAGGTCGCCGACGAAATCGCTCTCATCGACGGCGCGGTGGCCGCCGGCATTGATCACGTCGTCAAGCTCTCGACCATGGGGCCTGCAACACGACGGAACCCGATCGCCTGGCACATGCAGATCGAGGCGCACCTGGCTCGGCAATCGATCCCTTCAACTGTGATTCGGCCCTCCGCATTCGCCGAAATGCTTCTCAGCTTCGCCAGCCCGATCAGCACGGGTACTTGGAACGGCGCCGGAGAAAATGGGCGGGTGAACTTCATCGATATCCGCGATGTCGCCGAGGTGGCGCGCATCGCTCTCCTCGAGAACGTCGAACCCGAGTCTCAGCGCATCTACCATATAACCGGCCCCCGCGCCTGGAGCATGCAGGAGTTGGTCGCAGAGCTCTCTCGCGTGCTGGAGCGCTCCATAACCTACAGCAGTCGGACGCTTGAGGAGCAGCGAGCAGCGCTGCTTGCGCGCGGCCTTCCGCCATTCGTCGCCGACCTGCTGACAGGGTTGGAGCAATTTTTTCGCGACTCCGCGCTCGCAGAAACGACCTCGACCTTCGAGGAGCTCACGGGCAAACCTCCCCGAAAGCTAACCGATTGGCTGGCTGAGAACGTTGGGGCTTTCCGCGCGGCGTAGGCAACAATCAAGGGTCGTCTTCGCATCTAGGCGAGGTTGTTAGACGCAGCAGGGAGACGGCCCAATCGTACCTGCGAACGACCATATCATCTAACGATTAGAGATTTGGAAGTAACGCAAATGCAGGCAGTCACTATCAAGCGAAATGCGCTCCGAGCGCTTCTTGTCTTGCATCTTCTTGGTATCGCAATTGTAATTGGATCCCGGGCTGCCGACCTGGTTGTCTATCGACAGACGAGCCAAGCCGGTTTCCAGTTGCTTGCTCTCGGGCGAGATCTGGCTGGGGCCATAGGGCAAAGCCTGACCGTCCCCAGTTTGGCGCTGATCATCGTCACAGGTATCTCGATGGCCTTTTTGCGATACGGCCGCAGACCGCCGATTTGGGTCTGGATCAAGGCGAGTGTCACCGTGTTGGTCCTGTTTGTGGCTCCCGCCCTTGTTGGTCCATCCTTGCGAGCCGCACAGGAATGGGCGCACTGGAGTGCAGACCATAACCAACTGGCGCCGCAGTTCGAGCCGAGCGCGGCGCGAGCTTCCCTCTATGGGGCGATCGTCTTCGCGCTGTTTCTGCTGAATATTTCCATCGCGGTATGGAAGCCGTTTCTCTCTTTCAAATTTCCGTCTCTTGGGCGATCGGACCCTGGCCGAGATCGTCGCGAAGCTTGACCAGATCTTGCCTTCGTCGCTCTCGAAGGCTGGATCCGGCAAGACTGTGTTCTGCGCCGACGGAACTGCAGATTGCGTGCAGTCAGGAGCGGCCGGCGGCCGCCTTTCGGTGTGACAATCGCCACCGAACGGCCTCGTCGGCGCCAGGGCCCTCCACAATGCCGAGATCCGAAGGACTGACGAGTTCGCCGGATGCCTGGTCGATGAAACTCCATCGGACCTCGGCGCCGGTCTTGCGATTCACGAACTTCAACGGCGGCGCTGCTGCGCCAGACAGTTGCAAGCGATCGCCGATCTGAGCAAGGACGGGCATCATCGGGGCGACTTGCCAACCTTTTGGCGTCAGGTGGTATTCGAACCGCTCAGGATTGGATTGATAGCGCCGCCGCTCGATCAGGCCATTGGCTTCAAGATGCTTCAGTCGGTCGCTGAGCGTCGCGTTCGTCACGCCGGATGATTGGCGGAAGTCCTCGTAGCGGCTGATGCCGCAAACGAGGTCGCGCAGGATCAGGAGACCCCAACGATCCCCGATCGCCGCCATGACGCCCGCGATTGAGCACACCATCCCATCGAAACTCTTAGAACGCATTTTGCCGACCTGACCGACTGGAATTTCCCGACTATACTCTGATTATAAGAGGCACTTACGCCAACGGCAACGGCATACCCGAATCGGCGGCACGGGCCGGCGGACCAGGAGACGTTGGCCGTCGCCAGCCCACAAATCCCTTGCAGCATAGTCACTCTTATAATAAGAGTCATGACGCATTGGCGGGTGGCGTCGTCCGCATGATCCCGGCGACGCGGCCGGCGCCGATAACGGACGAGCGTGATAGCTGCGACGCACCGCCGCCGATGATTGGAAGGGCAAGAATGGCGACAGAACCGGTCATAGCGCGCCGCCAGTTGATCAAGGCGACCGCGACGATTGCGATGGTGCCCGCGATCGCCACCGCGACGTCCACGCTCGCCGCCGACCAGGCGCAACAGACCAGACCCGTCTCACAGCCGTCGA
Source organism: Aliidongia dinghuensis (assembly GCF_014643535.1). NCBI lineage: Bacteria > Pseudomonadati > Pseudomonadota > Alphaproteobacteria > Rhodospirillales > Dongiaceae > Aliidongia > Aliidongia dinghuensis. The sequence continues at coordinate 20,322 of NZ_BMJQ01000014.1, forward strand.
CGGAGCCGGCAGCGCAGCCGACCAAGCTCGCCGAGGTGCGGCCGGGGCCCGATACGAAACTGACCGTCGAACGCCGGGGTCAGGTGGCGCTGTTCGGCCTCAATCGGCCGACCGTGCAGAACCGCGTCGACCCCGAGACGTTCCGAGCCTTGGCGAGGGCGTTCTATGACTACGACCACGATCCCTCGTTGCGGGCCGCAATCCTGTTCGGTCACGGCGACAATTTTTCCCGTGGCATCGATGTCGACGCGTTCAGGGCGGTCGCCAGCAGCGGCAGTCCTCTGGCCGGCCTGACCGGCATCCTCAATCCGCTGAACTACGGTCAGGCTCAGCGCACGAAGCCGCTGATCGCGGCCGTCCACGGCGACACGTGGAACATGGCGCACGAGTTTTTCCTGTCCGCGGATATCCGGATCGCGGCCGCGAATACGAATTTCGGCCAGGACGAGAATACGCACGGGCGCTTCCCCGGCGGCGGCTCAACCGTCCGCTTCGTGCACGAGGCCGGCTGGGGCAATGCGATGCGATACATGCTGACCGGGGACCATTGGACCGCGGCGGATGCCTATCGCATGGGCACCCTGCAGGAGATCGCGCCGACGCAAGCGGCCGCGCTCGACCGGGCGATGGAGATCGCCGTCAAGGTCGCCGCCTGCGCCCCGCTCGGCGTGCAGACCACGCTGGCGTCGGCGCATCTGGCGATCGATGCCGGCGAGGCGCCTGCCTTCGCCAAGCTCGGTGCGCAATATGGCGCGCTCTATCGCACCAAGGATTTCATCGAAGGCGTGGCCGCGCAATCGGAAGGCCGCCCGGCCGTCTTCCACGGCGATTGACTGCGGGTATTGGAGACACCTCATGACTTCCCAAGCTACCTCGAAGATCTTCGTCATCGGCGGCACCGGCGCCCAGGGACTACCTGTCATTGGCGCCCTAGTCGCCGACAAGAAGTATTCCGTCCGGGCCCTCAGTCGCGATCCCTCCTCGCGTCGGGCGAAGGCCCTGCTCGCTCTGGGCAATGTCGAGATCGTTGAAGGCACCTTCGCCGACGAGGCGACGCTGCGAGCAGGGTTCCGCGGCTGCGACGGCGCCTACGTCAACATCGACGGCTTCAACACCGGCGAGAAGACCGAGATGTACTGGGCGATCCGCAGCTACGAGATCGCCCTCGAAGAAGGTGTCAGGTTCTTCGTCTACGGAAACCTGGACTATGCGCTCAAGAAGGCCGGGTACGATTCCAGGTTCCGGGCAGGCCATTACGACGGCAAGGGCCGCATCGGCGAGTGGATCCTGTTCCAGAACCAGGCGAACGAGGAGCGGATGGGTGCTGCCGTGTTCACCACCGGCCCCTACATGGAGATGGCGATCTCGGCGATGACGCCCATGACGCCCTCCGTCGAAGACGGCGTCGTGACCTGGCGGGTTCCGCTCGGCACCGGCGCGGTGCCTCATGTGGCACTCGAGGACTGCGGCTACTACGCCCGCTGGCTCTTCGACAATTCGGAGCGTGCGAACGGCATGAATCTCGAGGTTGCGATCGAGCAGGTCGATTATCACCAGCTCGCGGCGGCATTCGAGACGGTGACCGGACACCCGGCGAGATACATCGACACGCCCCTGGACGCCTACTGGAGCGGCCCGCTCAAAATGGCGGCGTCGCTGCCAGCGGGATACAACGCCGATCCCGACGACAAGAGCACGATGAGCTTCCGGGATAATTTCACCGGGTTCTGGAATATCTGGAAGCACGAGATCATCCAGCGCGACTACGCACTGCTCGATGAAATACACCCCAATCGGATCAGGAGTGTCGAGGAATGGCTTCGGCGGGAAGACCAGCGGGGCCGTGACCTCGGCAAAGGCGACCTCTGGGAGAGGGTTCAGCCGGAAAACCTCTATAGCGCGCCGCCGCTCCTGAAGCTGACCGAAGACAGGCGTCGAGGCCGCCTCTGACGGTCGACTTCGGGCATGGGCGGGTATCCGGGCGCCAAAGACCAACCACGGCGACCCGGACACCGATCTCAAAGGATCTTCTTCATGAATCTCGATCTACTCTCGATGGCGGCTCTATCGGTCAGCGCCTTTGTCGTGATTACAACGATGGCCAAGCTTCTTGGCAGCAGCTGGCAGCAACGCATCACTATCGGCATCGTTCTCGGAATTTGGTTTGTGGGCGTGGCGGCTGTCGGAGCCAGCGAAATAATCGTGGGCGGTGGACCGATTCGAACGGCGGGATTGGGCGTCTTGGTCGTCGTACCAATCCTGATTCTCTCCGCCTTTACCTTCCTTTCGGAACGGCAGATGAAGCGGGTCAAGGAGTTCGAACTCCTGCCGCTGATCTCGGTTCAGGCCCTCAGGATCCTAGGCGTCATCTTCGTCCTGCTCTTTGCCGCAAATCGGCTTCCGGGCCCCTTCGCACCGCTTGCCGGGTATGGCGACATGTCGGTGGGCATATTGGCTGTCCCGCTGGCTTGGGCCGTGGCGTCGCGCAAGACTCCGCCTCGGCTTCCGATCTACCTGTGGTCGGCTCTCGGAATGGGGGATTTGATAAATGCGCTGGTTCTCGGCGTTTTGTCGGCGCCGAGTCCTTTCCAGGTATTCAAGGACGGTCCGGGCAGCGCCATCATGCCGATGCTGCCGTGGATCCTGATCCCCGGTTTTATGGTGCCAGCCTTTTTCTTCCTTCACCTCGTCGTTCTCGCGAAGCTGCGGCAGCGCGAGCCGGCGTCGTCAACGCGGCTCACGCCCAAGCCCGCATGAATAGCCACTGTACGATGACTGCACCGCTTGAAGCGGGACATGGCGGCCTCAGCCGAGGCCAGTCTGAAGGATCTGGGAGCATCGAATGAGCAGTATCAATAGCGCGTCCTATGGGCAGTCTGGCATCCAGGCGCTAGAGCAATATCTGTTCAAGCAGATCGACGCCGACGGCGATGGCTCGATCACCAAGTCGGAGCTGGAAAGCGCCGTCAGCGCCAACGGCGGAAGCAAGCAGTCGGCCGACCAGCTCTATGAGACGCTCGACCCGAAGAATGCCGGCAGCGTGAGCGAGCAGCAGTTCGAGCAGAACTTGCCCGGCAATCTGCTCGACAAGGAAATCTCCTCCGTCTTGCTGCAGGAGCAGGCGGCGCAGAATCCACCTCAGCTTACCGATATTACGAGCCAGATTCCCGGAGCGGCGGCAGCGGGCCTGACTGTGAAGGAAGGACCGATCTCGGCGGCATTTCGTGACGAAGTCGACCGCGTCAGCCATGAGTCCAATGACGGCGGCGCCGATGCGCTGTTCTCTTTGGTCGATCCTGCGAGCACCGAGCACGGCACGGCAGGGGACGCCGGCACCGCCGCGCAGCAGTTGGGGGCGATCCTGAAGAACCTGACGGCCTGAGACTCGGGTTGCGCTCCCAGTGCTCGGAACCGGCGGCTGCGCATGCCGGGTCCGAGCACAAGGCACGCACTATGAGGAGAGCTGCGCGAAGTTCGGCGGCCGCTTCTCGCTGAAGGCGGCGAAAGCCTCCTTGGCCTCGGCCCCGACGAGCTGATCCACGAAGACATTGTTCTCCTGCACGATCAGGTCGACGAGTTGATCGGCGTTGCGCATCAGCCGCTTCGTGGCTCTCAGCGAGGCCGCTGGTTGGCGTGTCAGCCGTTGAGCCGCGGCCTCCGCGGCGGCAAGGACCTGATCGGCGGCCAAGGCCTTATTGGCGAGCCCGTACTCGGCCGCATCCGCTCCGCTGATGGGCTCGCCGAGGGCGAACATCGCATAGGCGCGCGCATGGCCGATGCGTTGCGGGAGGAGGCGGCTAGAGGCGAGCTCCGGCGACAGCGCCAGATTGACGAACGGGGTGCTGAGGCGGGCCTCCGAGGCGACGAACACCAAGTCACAGTGCAGCAGCATCGTCACGCCGATCCCCACGGCCAGTCCGTTCACCGCGGCCACTACCGGCAGACTCGAGCGTGCCAGCGCCTTCATGAAATGGACGACAGGCCCCAGGGCCGCCTCGCCGGATCCGCCGCGCTGGCTCCGCGCGGCGAATTCCGTCAGGTCGTTGCCGGCGGTGAAGGCCTCGCCGGCACCGGTGAATAGCACGGACCGGATGGCGGTGTTCGTCTCCGCCTGCTCCAGCGCCTCCGTAAGCCGCCGGTACATTTCGTCGGTGATGGCGTTCTTGCGCGAAGGCCGGTTGAACACCATGCGGAGCACGCCGTGTTCGATCGTGATCAGAATCTCGTCGGACATCTTCTCTCCCATTTGCGAAAACTGCTTGGAGCGCTGAAGCTGTTTCGAGCGCCCAGGCAGGGCGCGATCGTCGCGTGGGCGATAGGCTCGCCGCAGCTCAGTCGACTCGGGCTGTTCATGCCTCATAGAGGCCCAGGTTTCCCCTGATGTATGTGTCGAAGGTCATGGGCTTCTGACCGGTGTAGCGCTCGATCACCTCGTCCGTGCCCGCGAACACTCCGGCATTGTAATCCTTCGAGACCTCAAGGATGTGCTGGGCAAGGAAGCCGTTGAACCAACTTTCGAAGAGCGTGCGGGTCTCATCCTCCGTGGTCACGTCGTAGCGGATTTCCCGGCCGAGGATGCCTGACAGCTCCTGAAACCACTCACGATACGGGCGCTGTTGGGGCCCGCACAGTTCGTAGGTCTTGCCCGCGTGCGGCATGGGGCGCTGAAGAATTTCGGCGATGAAGCGGGCCTGGTCCTCGGCGGCGATCGGGGCGTGGGTTCCATCGTGGAACGGAAGTTTGACGTGGCCCTCCTTGATCGCCGCGCGCAGGCCTGGCATGGCGAACCACTCAGCGAAGAAGGTCGGGCGAAGGTGCGTGATCGCGATCCCCGTCCTGTCGAGCACGCGTTCTGAGACCCAATGGTTGAACGCCGCATGGCTCTTGGCCTCGCGCCTGGCGCAGATCTGCGACATGTTGACGACCGCTCCGACCCGCGCGTCGACCGCCGCCTCGGCAAAGATCGCCGTGGCCTCGATCAGGCCGGGACGGACCGGGTAACACAAATAGGCGGCGCCGATCCCCTGGAGCGCGGTGCGGATCGACGGATAATCGAGCAGATCCCCGAACACGACTTCCGCGCCGAGCGCTCGCAGGTGCTTGCTCCCCTCATTGTCGCTGTGCGCGAATACTCGGACCTCCTGACCACTGCGGATCAGATGTTCGACGGTTCGCTTGCCGGTCTTCCCCGTGGGTCCGGTCACCAGGATTTTCGCGCTCATCGTTACGGCTCCGTCAGTTGTCGAGGGCTACGCCAGCGGCGGACGCGTCTGCGGCGCTTCGAGATCGCCTCGGAGGTGCTCAGATGTGGCCTATATACGTGGCGATCTCCATCTATAATTATACAGATGCCGGGCGAAGTCTGAATGGTCAAGGGGCAAGCGTCGCTGGCCGACGTGTCATGATCCTTTGGACGGATCTCGGCTTACTCGAGGCGATTGCGGCTTCGCTCGTCGAAAGGGGCCTCAGCTTAGGTGCCGCTGACCGCGTCCTTCAGCCAGGCGCGCGTGGAGGTTAGTATCCGTTCGGAACATTTTGGGTCGTCCACGGCTCGAGCCAGAATCATCGCGCCTGCGATCGTCGCGATCATCCCCAAGGCATTGTTTTCCCGCATGCGCCGTTTCCGATGCGGCATAAGCTCTGCCAGCCGGCTGATGCGACGACCCAAAGCGGCAGTGAAGATGCTGCGCACCGAACGATCCTGTCGGAATATCTCCGAGCCGACGGCGGCCACTGCGCATCCTTCGCCGGGATTGTCTCGATGCTCGGGCGAAAGATACTGATCGATGTAGTCGTCGACGTCTTTAAGGTCCGCAAACCGGCTGCCAAAGCTGAAAAGTGCTCGGTCGAGTGCTTCCGCAAGCAGCCGGTCCTTCGAGCCAAATTGGCTGTAGAGACTGCCGTAGGTCAGGCCGGCCGCTTCGCCTAAAGCCTCGACCCCTACGCCTCGCACGCCTCGTTCCAGGAACAGACGCGCCGCCTCGTTCAGGATGCGGTCCCGATTCTCGGCTGCTTTCTCCCTCGTGACCCTCATCGCTAGACCTCCGGACGCTTGACATATTCGTGGCGATCGCCATTGTAAGATTTTAGATGGCTATCGCCACTAAAGTGAGGCTCGTGACTGGTGTCAAGCTGTCGGGCGCCGGTCGCGCGGCCGGTTCGCGAATTCAGGCCGCTTTGAAGCTTCGGGGCCGGGCTTTGGCGTCAAGCCTGGCGCTCCACCCGTCGTCAAAACTGAGAATTCCGATTTTGAAGGTGCAAGGTATGCCTAGCTTGTTCGATCCCATCCGGTTTGGCGCCATCAATTCTCCGAACCGGATCGTGATGGCGCCGCTCACCCGTGGCCGCGCCGATCGCAATCACGTTCCGACGCCGGTGATGGCGGAATACTATGCTCAGCGCGCATCGGCGGGCCTGATCATTTCCGAAGCGACGGGTATCAGCGCCGAGGGATTGGGCTTCCCCCATGCACCGGGTCTTTGGAACGCAAATCAGGTCGCCGGCTGGAAACATGTGACCGATCGTGTCCATGCGGCTGGTGGGCGAATGGTCGCGCAGCTCTGGCACATGGGCCGCCTGGTGCATCCCTCCTTCAATGGAGGGGCGAAACCCGTGTCGGCGTCCGCGACAACGGTCTCGGGTCAGACGCACACCTATGAGGGAAGGAAACCACTCGAACCCGCCCGAGCACTCGGCATCGAGGAAATCCCTCGCGTGGTGGCCGATTATGAAACGGCCGCGCGTAACGCCATCGCGGCGGGCTTCGACGGCGTCGAGATCCACGCCGCCAATGGATATCTCATCGATCAGTTTCTCCGCGATAACTCGAATCTCCGGACAGACGAGTACGGCGGTTCGATCGCGAACCGGATCAGATTTCTCCGCGACGTGACCTCTACCGTGGTCGCCGCTGTCGGCGCTGACTGCGTCGGCGTGCGCCTGTCGCCGAATGGTGCGGCATGGGGTGTCAACGACAGCGATCCTCATTCGCTCTTTCCGGCGGCAGCAGCGACGCTGGACTCCTTTGGGCTCGCATACCTTCACGTTCGGGAAGCTCCGTTCACCGGCAAGCTCGATACGACCGGTGGCGGCGCTCGTGATGCTTCCGATGTTCCGCCGGTCGCGCCGAAGATACGCGCTTCGTTTCGCGGCCCGTTGATCCTGAATTCGGACTTCGACGGCGCGCGCGCGTCGGAGGTGCTCGCTCGGGGGGAGGCCGACGCCATCAGCTTCGGACGACCCTTCATCGCCAATCCGGATCTTCCGCTGCGGATTCGTGACGGGCTACCGCTCGCCGAGTTCGATCAAGCAACCCTCTATACAAACGGTCGGGAGGGCTACGCAGATTATCCGCGCTCTTCCGTCGCAGCTGCTTAACCTGACAGGAGGAGCCAATGAGACGCTCGGATTTCATTCGAGGAGGCGCCCTCCTCGGGCTTGTAGGGGCTGCCGGTTTTGGCGCTCGCGCCGAGGAGAAGAAAGCTGCCGCGCGCCCGGGGCCGGCCGAAGCATCCGGACACGTCCCTACGCCCACCTTCTATCGGACCGAAACGGTTGAAGGCATTCCCATCTTTTACCGGGAAGCCGGGCGTCCGGGCTCGCCGGTCGTTATGCTGCTGCACGGCTGGCCGTCATCCTCGCGAATGTATCGGGACCTCATTCCGCTACTTGCCGACAAGTATCATGTCATCGCTCCCGACTATCCCGGTTTCGGGCAAAGCGGTGTCCCCCCGCGCAGCACGTATGACTACAGTTTTGATAGCACAGGTCAGATCCTGGATGCCTTTTTACAAAAACTGCAGATCGAAAAGTTTGCGCTCTATGCTTCGGATATCGGGGGCCCAATTGGCTATCGGTTGATGTTGAAGAAGCCTGGCCGAATGACCGCCCTCATCGCTCAAAATTCGCCTGCGTACCGAAGCCCGAACCCTTACTTCAAGACATTGGCTCAGTACTGGAAGGACGGTTCAGCGGAAAGTCGCCAGGCGGCCCGAGTATATATCAGCCCCGAAGCGATCAAGAGACTGTATGTGTTTGGGGTCAAGGACGAAGCGAGGATCGATCCCGATAACTGGCTCATTGACAATTGCCTGATGAGCAGGCCCGGTGTCGATGAGATCAACCTCGATATTCTTCATGACATAGGAGGCGACGGTCCGGTCTTGCTGAAGGCCCAGGACTACTTCCGTGAGCATCGTCCGCCGACGTTGGTCGTTACGGGCGCCAATGACGAGGTCTTCTCAGGAGAGTACATGAAAAAGTATCGGGACTTTTTGCCCGATGCAGAGATTCATCTTCTCGATACGGGCCATTTCGCGCTGGAGGATCATGCGAGCGAAATTGCATCCCTGGCGCTCGATTTCCTTGGTCGGACAATCAGGAACGATTGAATAGCTGGAGACGCTCCCTCACAGGTCAATCGTAGTCGCCAGCCGAACTACGCCTGCCGCTATGGTCGGGCTGTCGGTGATGACGGGCAACGGAGTTGGCTCAGCCGGCACCTTCTCGGCCATCACCGGGACCAGCACGAACCGGTCAACTCTCCGGAGCGAAATTGCTTGGGCCGGATCGAGATCTGGTCGGTGCCGATCCCACGTCAGCCGCGTGCGCCATCTCCTCGGCGGGCATGCCCTCCTGACGCATCGCGACAACCCGTACCTGCAACCCCGAGACCGCCGCCACGTAGCGGGCTCGCAAATCCTCGCCACTCACAAGCTGCCGTCGGCGCCCCAGCGCAACAAGGCCAGCGCCGGGGCCACCGTGCCTTCGAGCAAAGGGCGCTCCGGTCGGACACGCGCGAGGACGCGGATGCCCATCAGTATGCCCAAGAGATGCTGCGCAAGCGTCGCCGCTGCCTGTGACCGGGTGATCGTACCGTCTGCCTGGCCGGCCTCGACGCAACGCAGGAAGAAGGCCTCGATCCGCCGCAGCACCGCGGCGACGGCAGATCGAAACTCGGGATCATGAGGCGCCACGTCGAGCGCCGCATTCACCAGCATGCAGCCCTTGCGGTCCCGATCCTCGAGCGAGCGCGTCAGGATCTCGCCGAAGAAGGCCTCGATCGCGGCAAGCGGCGGCAAGGCCTCGCAACGCCGGATCCGGTCCGAAATGCCGGCTTCGACATAGTGATCCAGAGCTTTCTGATAGAGAGCCCGCTTGTCACCGAAGGCGTTGTAGAGGCTGGCCGCGGTGAGGCCTGTCCGGGCGACCAAGTCCTTGACCGAGGTCGCGTCATAGCCTTGCGCCCAGAAGCACAAGACCGCGGCTTCCAGCACTGCGCCTTCGTCGAACTCTCTTGGTCGTGCCATTCCGCTATCCCACGTTCGCTGTTGCATTTTAGAATGATCATACTAAAACGCAAGGCGTGGCCGTCATCCACCCCCCGATGCCGCGCCAGGACGCGAAATCGGGACCGAAAAGGATCAGTCTGATGGGACTGCAGCAACAGCTCGACGCCTTCAAAGCCGAATTCGCGCGCACAGCCCCTGCCGGCAGGCCCGCTCTCTATGAGACCAAGATCGAGGAATTGCGCGCCATCTTCGCGCTCGAACGTGCGATCGGGCTCGGCGATGTGGCGCCCGACTTCCGACTGCCCGATGCAAAGGGCGCGGTGGTGGTGCTGCATGACCTGCTGCAATCGGGACCCGCCGTCGTCACCTTCTATCGCGGCGGCTGGTGCCCGTATTGCAACATCCAGCTTCGGGCCTATGAGGCCATCCTGCCGGAGATCACCGAACTGGGCGCCCGGCTGGTCGCGATCTCGCCGCAACTGCCGGACGGCTCGCTCTCGACCGCCGAGGCGAATGCCCTGACCTTCGACGTGCTGAGCGACATCGGCAACGATGTCGCGCGCCGCTTCGGCCTCGTCTGGTCGCTGGCCGAAGAACTGCGCGCCGCTCTCCGCTCGAACAACAAGGCGCTCCCCGGCATCAACGGCGACGACAGTTGGGAGCTGCCGGTGCCCGCGACCTACGTCATCGCCCAGGACGGCCGCGTGGCCCTTGCCGCCGTCGAGGTCGACTATCGCCGACGCCTTGAGCCGGACGCCATCCTGGACGCGCTCAAGGCGCTGCGCGCCGGGTAACAACCACATAAGCCAGAGGAAACGCCATGATCCGGTTCTATTTCCATCCGACGCCCAACCCCGCCAAGGTGGCACTCCTCCTGGAAGAGACGGAGCTGCCCTACGAGACCGTGCCCGTCGATACCAGCAAGGGCGAGCAGCATCTGCCGGCGTTCCGGGCGATCAATCCCAACGGCAAGGTGCCGGCGATCGTCGATACCGACGGGCCGGGCGGCAAGGAAGCGCGGGTATTCGATTCCACCGCCATCCTGATGTACCTCGCCGAGAAGACCGGCCGGTTCCTGGGCGCACCGGAGGATCGGCCCGAGCTTCTGTCTTGGCTGCTCTTCATCGCCTCCGGCCTCGGGCCATTCTCTGGCCAAGCGGTGCATTTCCAATATGCCGCGCCTGAAGGGCTCGACTATGCGGTGAACCGCTATCGCCGGGAGGCCGAGCGCCACTATCAGGTGCTGAACGACCATCTGGAAGGTCGAATCTACATCGTCGGCGATACCTACACGATCGCCGACATCTCGGCCTGGGGCTGGCTCGACCGCGCGGCGCGCGTGCGCAAGGGCGAGGAGGATCCTCTCGCGGCCTTCCCGAACCTGAAGCGGCTGTTCCAGACCGTCGATGCCCGTCCCGCGGTTGCCCGCGCCCGGGCCGTCGGCAAGGACCACGCCTTCAAGAAGGTCAACGACGAGGAGACCAAGCGGGCGCTCTTCCCGTCCAACTACCCGCCGGCCGCCTGAGCTGAGAACCCGAGGAGATGAGCATGGCTGACTCGCCCGAATACACGCCCCCAAAGGTCTGGACCTGGAACCAGCCCAACGGTGGCGCCTTCGCAAGCACCAACCGCCCGATCGCGGGACCGACGCATGAAAAGGAATTGCCGGTCGGGCGGCACCCGCTGCAACTCTATTCGCTCGGCACGCCCAACGGCGTGAAGGTCACGATCATGCTGGAGGAGCTTCTCGCCCTCGGCCATGCTGGCGCCGAGTATGATGCCTGGCTGATCAAGATTGACGGCGAGCAGTTCGGCAGCGGCTTCGTCGCGGTCAATCCCAATTCGAAGATCCCGGCGCTGCTTGACCAGAGCGGCCCGCAGCCGATCCGGGTGTTCGAATCCGGCTCGATCCTGCTCTATCTGGCGGAAAAGTTCGGCGCCTTCCTGCCCAAGGATGTCCCGAGCCGGACCGAGACGTTGAACTGGCTGTTCTGGCAGATGGGGAGTGCGCCCTATCTCGGCGGCGGCTTCGGGCATTTCTACGCCTACGCGCCGACGAAGATCGAGTATGCGATCGATCGCTTCGCCATGGAGGTGAAGCGCCAGTTGGACGTGCTCGACCGCCGGCTGGCGGAAAGCGAATACCTCGCCGGCCCCGAATACACCATCGCCGATATCGCGGTGTTCCCGTGGTACGGAGGGTTGGTGAAGGGCTGGCAATACGAGGCAGCGGAGTTCCTATCGGTTCAGGATTACAAGAACGTGCAGCGCTGGGCCGAGGCCGTCTTTGCGCGGCCTGCGGTGAAGCGTGGCCGCATGGTCAATCGCATCAGAGGCGACGCTTCCGAGCAACTGCGCGAGCGCCATGACGCCGGCGATTTCGAGACCAAGACCCAAGACAAGCTCGCGGGAGCGCAACCATGAACGTCGCGGGGAAACGAGTCCTGATCACCGGCGGTTCGAGCGGCATCGGGCTGGCGCTTGCTCGCGCATGCCTGGCTAAGGGTGCCAAGGTCGTCATCACCGGGCGCCGGCCCGAGGCCCTCTCGGCGGCGCTCCAGGAGCTTCGGCAAGCCAGCCCCTCAATCTGGAGCGTGGCCGCAGATGTCGCGACGCCGGAAGGCCGCGCGACGACGATCCATGGCGCGATTGACGCCTCGGGCGGCCTCGACGTTCTCATCAACAACGCTGGTGGCGTCCGGGCCGGACGCTTGGAGAACATTCCGGAAGCCGAACTCCAGGCGATGATCGATGTTGACCTCCTGGCGCCGATCCTGCTGACGCGTGCCGCCCTGCCGGCGCTGCGCGCCAGCGGTGACGCGATGATCGTGAATGTCACCTCGGGCGCCGCACTGATCGGGACGCCGTTCTACGCGACCTATGCCGCAACCAAGGCCGGCTTGGCCCGCTTCGGAGAAGCGCTCAGGCGAGAGCTTAAGGGCGAAGGCATACACGTCCTTACCGTCTATCCGGGTGGCACGGATACGCCCATGATGAAATCGAACCGAGCGGGCCCCGAACTCGGCTTCGCGCGTGAACCGGCCTCGGCCGTCGCCGATGCCATTCTCGACGGTATCGAGACCGACGCTTTCGAGGTCATTCGCGGCGGCGAGGCGCGCGCTCAGATGATCGCACTCAACCGGGACAATCCGGCTGCGGTGGACGATCGGTTTCTCGGCATGAAGTCCGCCCTGGAAGAGGCGGTCAAAGATCACTCGGCGCTTTGAGCAAACTAAGACCTAGACATACAACCGTTCTCGAACTTCAAGGAAATCCCATGACCGCTGTTTCTCTCTACGTCGAGCTCAAGGCAAAGCCGGGAAAAGAGGAGGAGGTCGCCGCCTTTCTCGCGGGCGCCCAGAGCCTGGTTGCGGCCGAACCTGGCACGATCGCCTGGTTTGCCGTGCGTTACGACAAGGACACCTTCGCGATCTTCGATGCTTTCGATAACGAGGCGGGCCGCGGAGCGCATCTCTCCGGCCAGGTTGCCGCAGCACTCATGGCGCATGCCGGTGAACTTCTCGCCGCGGCGCCCCAAATCCGTAAGGCGGACGTCCTCGCTGACAAGCTGCCGGCCTGATCGTCCAACGACCCTGCTGCGCAGGCCCGTTAGACTGCAATGAACGCATTAATCTACGCCGCTCCGATTTCTATCCCACGGCCTTCCAGCCCCCTACTCAGCTCCGAAGGGGCTTTCGTTGCTCCCTTGCTATCGTCTTCTATCGAGGGCGATCACAAGCGGAGTCCCGAAATGCGCATAGAAGTCTCACCCCCGCCGAGGAGGTCGATCCGCAGGAACCAGCTCCGCGAGATGGTGCCGCTGGCCGACAGCACGATTTATGAGATGGAACAACGCGGCGAGTTCCCGCGCCGTTTCAATCTGTCCCCTCGATGCGTGGTGTGGGATCTCGCCGAGGTAGAGGCCTGGCTCGAAAGCCGACGCACGAAGCCGATCGTTGCGGCCAAGGGGCCAGACGTGCGGCAGAGGAAGACCCACCCGGTCAAAGCGACGGATCGGCCTCCAGCAACGGCATAGTCGGCGGCATAAGGACCGGGACGTACTTCCTGCCGGCCGTCCAGGCGTCCACGATGTTCGACCACTCCTGCATCATGTGCCGACGTTGGACCTCATATTCCGCCTTATTGTAGACGCCGCGCGATGACCGGCCGTCTTCGTGCGCCAAGCACTTTTCGATCCAATCGCTATTGAACCCCAGTTCATTCAGCAGGGTCGAGCCCGTCCGCCGGAGGTCATGGACGGTGAAGGGTTCGATCGGAAGCCCCTCCTTCTTCGCGACATCCACCACCGAGTAGGTCACGCGATTGAAGGTGGCGCGGGACATCGGCGCGTCGGAATCGTAGCGCGAAGGAAGCAAATAACGAGAATTACCCGCGCACGTCTTAAGGGCGATGAGAATGTCCAACATCTGCTGCGACAGGTAGACGTTGTGCGCCTTCGAGCGCTTCATCCTCTCTTTCGGGATCGTCCATACCGCGTTCTCGAAATCGACCTCGTCCCATACGGCATCTTGCAGCTCGCTCTTCCGCACCATCGACAGCAGGAAGAGCCGCATACCGAGGCGGATGGTCGGCAGCGTCGGCACTTTGTCGAGGACCTTGAATAGGACGCGGATTTCCGACGGGGACAGCGACCGATCCTTCGGGACGAAAGTTGCGATCGAGGCCGGCCCGACTTCGTCGGCCGGATTGGCGACCTTCTCGCCATGCAGAATTGCGAAGCCGAAGATCTGCTTGACGATGTCCCGGACGTGGATGGCGGTCGCTGGAGCGCCGCGATCGACTACACCGCCACAAAGGGCGCGGAGATCGTCCGGACTGATTTCCGGCAGGAGCCGGTTACGCCATGTCGGAAGCAATTCGCGCTCGAAGATTGAGCGTCGCATGGCCCGTGTGCTGTCGGCCATGGGCGCGCCCTGCAACCACTTCTCGCCAAACTCACCGAAGCTTTTGGCCTCCTTCAGGCGGCGGCGCTCGCGCTGCTTCTCGATCGCCGGCGAAACACCCTCTGCAATCGAACGCCGGGCGTCCAAGCACTTCTCGCGCGCCCGAGCGAGGGACAGGCCATCCGGACCGTACTTGCCGAGATAGACGGTCTCGCGCCGCCCATTCAGACGGTAGTCCAATCGAAACGACAGCGACCCCTTGCTCGTGACGTGGACATACATCCCGTCGCGGTCAGCGACCTTGTAATCTTTTTCCTTTGGTTTCAGCGCCTTGAGCGCTGCGTCCGTCAGCATGGCGTGCCTCCGACCAAAACTACCGTCAGCGGTTTTTGGGCAGGCTCCATGGCAGAAAATCGTCGCTTTTTCAGTCTATTAATACCGAAAAAACTACCGTCAGAAGCCCATCTGCGCTTGACGGTAGTCGCGATTTTCCGGGATGACAAGAGTCATGACTACCGTCACCCGTACCGTCAGATGGGATTTGTGCCCACCGATAGGTGCCGAACGATGGAAGCTAATTTTTCTAGGTAAAACAACGCGATATGGAGGGTTACCGGATAGAAACGGATACCCTCGGTATCGTCAAAATTACTCCCACTCGATCGTGCCCGGCGGCTTCGAGGTGATGTCGTAGACCACGCGATTGATCCCCTGCACCTCGTTGATGATGCGGGTGGCGACCCGGCCCAGGAAATCGTGGGGGAACGGGTAATAGTCGGCGGTCATGCCGTCGGTCGACGTGACGGCCCTCAGCGCGCAGACATGGTCGTAGGTGCGGCCGTCGCCCATGACGCCCACGGTCTTGACCGGCAGCAGCACGGCGAAGGCCTGCCAGATCTGGTCATAGAGACCGGCCTTGCGGATCTCATCCAGATAGACCCGGTCGGCGTTCCGCAGGATGGCCAGGCGCTCGCGCGTGATCTCGCCCGGAATGCGGATGGCGAGGCCTGGGCCCGGGAACGGGTGGCGGCCGACCATGCGGCCGGGCAGGCCCAGCTCGAAGCCGAGCGCCCGCACCTCGTCCTTGAAGAGCTCACGCAGGGGTTCGACCAGCTTCAGCTTCATGCGCGCCGGCAGGCCGCCCACGTTGTGGTGCGACTTGATGGTGACGCTGGGACCGCCGGTGAAGGAGACGCTCTCGATCACGTCCGGATAGAGCGTGCCCTGCGCCAGGAAATCGGCGCCGCCCAGCTTCTTTGCTTCCTCGTCGAACACGTCGATGAAGCTCGAGCCGATGATCTTGCGCTTCTGCTCCGGGTCAGTGACGCCGGCCAAGCGCTCGAGGAACAGTTTCGACGCGTCGACATGGACGAGGGGGATATTGAAATGGTCGCGGAACATCGAGACCACGTCCTCGGCCTCCTCACCGCGCAACAGGCCGTGGTCGACGAAGATGCAGGTCAACTGGTCGCCGATCGCCTCATGCAGCAGCTTGGCCGCGACCGAGCTGTCGACGCCGCCCGAGAGGCCGCAGATCACCCGCCCCTGCCCCACCTGCTCGCGGATGCGCTGGATCGTCTGGGCCTTGAACGCCGCCATCGTCCAGTCGCCGCGGCAGCCGGCGATCTTGTGGGTGAAGTTCTTCAGGATCGCTGCACCGCGCGGGGTATGGACGACCTCCGGATGGAACTGCACGCCGTAGAAGCGGCGCGATTCGTTGGCGATCGCGGCATAGGGCGCACTCTCGCTCACGGCGACGACATCGAACCCCTCAGGGATCGCGTCGATCCAGTCGCCGTGGCTCATCCAGACCTGTTCCTTGTGGCCGACCTCGAACAGCCCGTCGAACAGGGCCGACGGCTTCACGATCTCGATGAAGGCGCGGCCGAACTCGCGGTTATGGTTGCCGGTGACGTTGCCGCCCAGCTGCTGGCACATGGTCTGCTCGCCGTAGCAGATGCCCAGGACCGGCACGCCCAGCTCAAACACCACGTCGGCCGCGCGCGGGCTGCCCTCCTCGGTCACCGACGCCGGGCCGCCGGACAGGATGATCCCCTTCGCGCCGAACGCCTTGATCTTGTCGGCCGAGGTCGAGAACGGGTGGATCTCGCAATAGACGCCGCTCTCGCGCAGGCGCCGGGCGATCAGCTGCGTCACCTGGCTGCCGAAATCGAGGATCAGCACCCGGTCGTGGTCGGCGGCGATCGGGTCGAAGGCGGGCGTGTCTGAAGTCATGGATCGGATCCGGGTTGGGACGGAAGGGCGGCGAGATCCCGCCAGGCGAAAAGGGTTTCAGCCACCGGCTGGCCGGCGACGTCGATGCTGGTCTCGGTGAGCGCGACGCCGCCCAAGGCGCGGCAGAAGGCGAGCGCCGCCGGCGCGTCGAGCACGGTCGCGACTGCCGAATGACCGCCCATCGCGACGAGCCCTTCGGCCATGGCGTGGAACAGACGGCGGCCGATGTCGCGGCGCTGGAAGCCGGGCACCACGTACAGCATGTGCAGCTCACCCAAGAGGCCCTGGATCTCGGAGCCTGTTGGGCTGCCGGTCACGAAGCCCACGATCCCGGCCTTGTCATCGACCGCGACCCAGGTCGGGTGCGTCGCCTGGTGCTGGCCAATGAGCGCCTGCCACATCGGCAGTCGCCGCTCGATCGTCACCCGTTCGGCCATGGGTTTGGGCACGCGGCCGCCATAGGCCTGCTGCCAGGCCTCGACATTGACGCGCGCGACTTGTGCCTCGTCGCCGGCGGCGGCGCGGCGCAGCGCGATCATGCCGCGTCCACCTTGTGGACGTCGGCGGCGGCGTCGACCTCTGCCTCGGACGCCGCCTCGGGTGCGGTCTCAGGCATTGTCTCCGCCGGGGCCGCGGCCTTGCGCTCCATGACCGCGACGAAGAAGCCGTCGGTGCCGTGGCGCTTCGGCGTCAGCTGCAGCGTGTCGGTCGCGACCGGGCACGCCGTGCCGATCGCGTCCCTCCAGACCTCCGACATCGGCACGAGCGCGAACGCCGGGTGGCTCGTCAGGAAATTCCGGATCTGGCCGTCGTTCTCCGCCGGCAGCATCGAGCAGGTCGCGTAGACGAGCCGGCCGCCGGGCTTCACCAGGCGTGCCGTGCTGTCGAGGATGCTCGCCTGCAGCGCCGTCAGCTCCTCGAGGTCGAGCGGCTTCAGGCGCCATTTGGCGTCCGGGTTGCGCCGCCAGGTGCCGGTGCCGGTGCAGGGGGCGTCGACGAACACCCGGTCGAAGCTCTCGGCGTGGCGCTTCACCCATTTGTCGCGCTCGCTCGTGAGCGGCTTGCGCTCGACATTGCTGATGCCGGCGCGGCGCAGGCGCACGACCGCGCGCTCGAGGCGCTTCTCCGAGATGTCGCAGGCGACGAGATGGCCCTTGTTCTGCATGCCGGCCGCGAGCGCCAGCGTCTTGCCGCCGGCGCCGGCGCAGAAATCGACGACGCGCATGCCGGGCTTGGCGAGCGCCAGCAATGCTGCCAGCTGCGAGCCCTCGTCCTGCACCTCGATCCGGCCGCTTTTGAAGACGTCGAGCGTCGCGAGTGGAATCCGCTTGTAGATCCGCAGGCCCGTGGGGGCGAGCGGCGTCGGCTGCGCCTCCACACCCTCGTCCGCCAGCGCCGTGCGCGCGTCCGACCGATTGGCCTTCAGGCGGTTGACGCGCAGGTCGAGCGGTGCGGTGTCGGTCATCACGCCCAGTTCGGCGTCGACCTGGTCGCCGAACAGCTCCTGCCAATGGGCGTCGAGCCAGTCCGGATAGTTGAGCCGCACCGGCCGCGGCATTTCCGGGTGCATGAGCGACTTGCCCTTGAGGTCGCGCACGACCTGCTGTTCCAGGATGCCCAAGGGGTTGGGCCGGAACCGGTCGCCATCGCACGCGCGCGCGACCGCCTCCGGCTCCCAGCCCTCGACCAGCACCAGGGTTGCGAAGAGGCGCAGGCGCGCGTCCGGCTGGCGGTTGCCGTTCAGGCGGCGGATCCACCAGTCGATCACGGCGCGGTGGCGCAGGATCGCGTAGATATGTTCCGAGATCGCCGCACGATCCTTGGCGCCGACGAAGCGGTGGCGGCGGAAATAGCCGCCGACCACGTCGTCGGCCGCACCGTGCCCCTCGCCGATTTCGCCGAGGAGTTCGATGGCGGTCTGCAGGCGCGCGCCGGGGGTCATCGGGTCTGCTCCGGACGGGGAAGCGGACGCATCGTGAGGTCTAGTATCTCACATCCCCTGGCGGTAATTCGGCGCCTCCCGCGTGATCGACACGTCGTGGACGTGGCTCTCGGCCAGGCCGGCGTTGGTGATCTTCACGAATTGGCAGTTGCGCTGCATCTCGGCGATGGTGCCGTTGCCGGTATAGCCCATGGCCGCCTTGAGGCCGCCGATCAGCTGGTGGATCACCTGGCCGACCGGGCCCTTGTGCGGCACGCGGCCCTCGATGCCTTCCGGCACCAGCTTCAAGGTCGAGGACACCTCGGCCTGGAAATAGCGGTCGGCCGAACCGCGCGCCATGGCGCCGACCGAGCCCATGCCGCGGTAGGACTTGTAGGTGCGGCCCTGGTAGAGGAACACCTCGCCCGGCGACTCGTCGGTGCCGGCGAAGAGCGAGCCCAGCATGGCGCAGTCGGCACCGGCCGCGATCGCCTTGGCCAGGTCGCCCGAATATTTGATGCCGCCGTCGGCGATGACCGGGATGTCGGACTTGCGGCATTCCTCGACCGCGTCCGAGATCGCGGTCAGCTGCGGGACGCCGACGCCGGCCACGATGCGGGTCGTGCAGATCGAGCCGGGGCCGATGCCGACCTTGACCGCGTCGGCGCCGGCCTCGATGAGCGCGCGGGCACCCGCCGCGGTCGCGACATTGCCGGCGATGATCTGGGTGTAGTTAGAGAGCTTGCGGATTTCGCTGATCGACTGCAGCACGCCCGCCGAATGGCCGTGCGCGGTGTCGATCACCAGCACGTCGACGCCGGCGTCGAACAGCGCCTCGGCACGGGCCCTGCCCTCCGATCCGACGCCGGTCGCAGCCGCAACGCGCAGCCGGCCCTGGGCGTCCTTGGATGCGCTCGGGTATTGCTGCGCCTTCTCGATGTCCTTGACGGTGATGAGGCCGATGCAGCGATAGGCGTCGTCGACGACGATCAGCTTCTCGATGCGGTACTGGTGCAGGATGCGCCGCGCCTCGTCGCGCGACACGCCCTCGCGCACGGTGACCAGCTTGTCCTTGGTCATCAGTTCCGAGACCGGCTGCGCCTTGTCGTCGGCGAAGCGCACATCACGGTTGGTCAGGATCCCGACCAGCCGCTTGGTGCCCGGCTCGACGACCGGAATGCCGGAGATGCGATTCACCGCCATCAGGTCGAGCGCCTGGCCGAGCGTCGCGTTGGGCGCGATCGTCACCGGGTCGACGACCATGCCGGCCTCGAACTTCTTGACCCGGCGCACTTCGTTCGCCTGGGCCTCGACATCCATGTTCTTGTGGATGACGCCGATGCCGCCGGCCTGCGCCATGGCAATGGCGAGCGGCGCTTCGGTCACCGTGTCCATGGCGGCGGACAAGAGCGGGATGCCCAGCTCGATCGATTTGGTGAGCCGCGTGCGGGTGTTCACCGTCGCGGGCAGGACGTTGGACGCGGCCGGCACGAGCAGGACGTCGTCGAACGTGAAAGCTTCTTTGAACTGCATGCCGCCTCCGGAAAACCGAGTGGCATCGCAATATACACAGCTTGGGCATTTCTAAAAGGATCGGCTGCCCGCCCAGGCGCCATGGCTGATAATAAAATTACGCGCAAGTAAAACGGCACGCGATTGTGGATTATGCCCCGGTTGCCTTGGGGAATCCCGACGCCCGGCGCAGCGACAGATAGCGCAGCGCCATGAGCCCGAGCGACCAGGCCAAGGACGCGAGCAGCCCCAGTACCAGCCCGCTCGCGACGCCGAACGGCACCACCGTCTCCGCGACCGCAAACAGTGCCACCGCAAGGCCGGGCATCGCCTTCAGGCTGTTCGCCATCACCCACCCGACCGCGACGCCGCCGAGCCGGCGATAGAGCATGACCGTAAGGCTGGTCATGGCGATCGGGAACGCCATGGCGAGACCGGTCGCAGACGGACCGATCGCCTGGCTGATCGAGACGGCGCCGGCGACCAGCAGTCCGACGCTGAGTGCGCGCAGCGGCAGCTCGAACCAGCGCGCCGGTGCTGCCGCCGCGACCGTGCCGGCCTCGGCGACGGCCACGCGCAAGGCGGCCCCATAGACGACGAGATTGAGAGCCAGACCGGCCACGGCGCTCCAAGGGCTCGTCGCCCGAATCGCCAGGATCGCGCCCAGCCAGACCGCGATGGCGCAGGTGAGCGACGGCAGCGCGCCGCGACGCGGCGCCATCCGATGCAAGGTCAGCACGAACAGGCCGGTGGCGGCATTGGCCGCGACACCGCTCGTAGCACTCGCCGCCACGAACGCGGCGTCGGCCTGGAGCGCCAGCAGCACATAGGCGGGCCCCGCGACGACCGGCAAGCAGGTGATGAGCGCGCCCCAGAACGGCCCTGCCCGCTCTGCCACGACCGACGCAGCGACGACGACGGAGGCCGTCGCGACGATCTTGACCAGCAGCGCCAGCCAGAAGGCGTCCAACACCATGGGGGAAGGTCAGGCCTCGCCCGCCCGGCGGAAGCCGGTCGCGACCACATAGACCTCGGCACTGTCGGCCCGGCTCGCCGCCGGCTTCGCATGCCCGACCTTGTCGAAGTCGCGCTTCAGCCGATCGAGCAGCGTCTTTTCCGTGCCGCCCTGGAACACTTTGGCGATGAAGATACCACCCTGGGTCAGCACCTCGGCGGCGAACTCATAGGCGGTCTCGGCCAAAGCCATGACGCGGAGATGGTCGGTCGCAGCATGGCCCGTGGTCGGCGCCGCCATGTCGGACAGCACCACGTCGGCCGGGCCATCGAGCAGCTCCTTGAGCCGCGCCGGCGCGCTTTCGTCGAGGAAGTCGAGCTGGATGTGAGTGGCGCCTGGCACCGGGTCCATCGCCAGGTAATCGATGCCGACGATCTTGCCGGTGGGGCCGACCCGCTCCGCCGCGATCTGGCACCAGCCGCCGGGCGCGCAGCCGAGGTCGACCACGCGCTTGCCTTTGCCAAGCACATGGAACTTGTCGTCGAGCTGGGCGAGCTTGAAGGCGGCGCGCGAGCGATAGCCCAGGCGCTTCGCCTCCGACACGTAAGGGTCGTTCAGCTGCCGCTGCAGCCACAGCGTCGAGCTGGTCGAGCGCTGCTTCGCGGTCTTGACGCGCACCTGCAGCTGGCGCTGGCCCGACGGCGCGTCGATGCGGCTGCCGCCACCCTTCTTCCCGGCGCCGGTCATGGCGTGACGTTCGTTCTGATCATAACAACGCTATGAGGACAGCGCCGCCGGCCGGATGCAAGTGTCGGGAACGCCGCTCCGGGTTGCGGCGAGCAGGCCCGCGAGAATGCCTTCGCGCACGCCCCGGTCGGCGACGCGCAGCCGGCCCACCTTCCAGGTCCGGCAGATCGCCTCGAGGATGGCGCAGCCGGCGATCATGAGGTCGGCGCGGATGGCGCCGATGCAGGGTTCGAGCGCCCGCTCGGCAGCGCTCATGCCGACGAGCCGCCGGGTGATCCGGCGGATATCCGGGAAATCCAGCACCGTGCCGTCGACCCGCTGGCGCTCGTAGCGCGGCAGGCCAAGGCGCATGCCGGCCAAGGTCGTGACCGTGCCGGACGAACCCAGCATCTGCACACCGCCCTCGGCCACTTGGGCGGAAATACCCCAGCGGCGATCGAAATCGGCAAACGCGTCGCGCACCGTGTCGACCATGCGCGCGAACACCGCCGGTCCGGCACCGTCTGAGAGTTGCGCCTGGTAGCGCTCGGTGAGCGAGACGACGCCCAGCGGCAGCGAGATGACGTCGCGAATCTCGGTCTCGACGCCGCTGCCGTCGACGCCGGGATTGACGCCGACCCACAAGAGCTCGGTCGAGCCGCCGCCGATGTCGAACACGACGGCATGGGGCCGGGCAGGGTCGAGCAGCGGCGCGCAGCCGGCAAGCGCCAGGCGCGCCTCCTCCTCCGTCGGGATGATCTCGAGCTCGAGCCCCGTGTGCTCATGAACCCGCGCCAGGAACTCGCCGCAATTGGCCGCCCGGCGGCACGCTTCGGTCGCAACGAAGCGCGCGTGGGTCACTGCGCGGTGGTCGACCTTCTCGGCACAGACCAAGAGGGCGTCGATCGTCCGCGTCATGGCCGCTTCGCTCAAGACGCCGCTCGCCTGCAACCCCTCGCCCAGCCGCACGATTCGGGAAAAACTGTCGACCACGCGCAACCGGTCGCCTGCCGGCCGCGCGATCAGCAGCCGACAGTTGGTGGTGCCGAGATCGAGGGCGGCGAACGTCTCGCTGCGCCGGAAAAAATTCATCCCGCCTCTCCCGTGTCGCCCCGAATCCGGATCGCGACCGGCTCAAGCATGCCTAGAGATGACGGGATGCGCAATCCGCGCAACGCTGATCCGAAGGAAAGAGCTTTCGCCCCGGCCCGACCCATGCTAGTTACCCGCCCCGTCAGCGAGGCCAACGCCGCGTCGCATCGCGCGTTGGGGGATCGTCTAATGGTAGGACAGCGGATTCTGACTCCGTCAATCCAGGTTCGAGTCCTGGTCCCCCAGCCAATGCGCTGATAAATCTTAAATTTTTCGCCTATACCCTAGCATGCTGGGAATGCCCCCCCATCGCGCGACTCCACCACAGTGGAGCAGCGATGCAGGTTGGCTCGGCTGGCAGGGCTTCATCATTTCCGATAGCGCGGCCCCTCGAGCCCCCCGGGAGGCCGTTCGGCTATGGCGGCAATGCTTCGAGCCGGCGCCGATCTTCGGCCGCTTCGGCCAACAACCAGTTGCGGAACATCGTGATCTTCGGCTGAGCCGACGTCGCCTTGGGGCAGACGATCCAGTACAGCTTGGACAGCGGCAACGACAGCGCGAAGGGCGCCACGAGACGCCCGTTGATGAGGTCCCAGGCTGCGAGGGCGGTGCGAGCAAGCGCTATCCCCTCCCCATCGACCGCGGCGTCGATCAGCATGCTCGCGTGATTCAACACCGGACCATGCATGAGGTCGACGGTGCCGACGCCGGCGGCTTCGAGCCACTTCGACCAGTCGTTCCGGTCGTCGAGATGCAGCAACGGAAATTTGAGCACGACTTCCGGATCGGCGACGCGGCGATCCGCGATCAGCTTGGGGCTACATACCGCGAACAACTGCTCCGGGCCCAGGCGTACGGCATCGAGCCCCGGCCAATTTCCATCGCCATGCCGGACTGCGAGGTCGACGTCCTCCCGCGCGAAATCGACATGATGCATGGTCGCGGAAATTCTGAGATCGACGTCCGGATGCGCCGCGCCAAACCGCCCAAGCCGATGAACCAGCCACTTGGCGGCGAAATCGGGTGATGTGCTGACCGTCAGAGCGCGCGAGCTTTGGCGCTGTACCAGGTGATGCGTGCCGACGGCAATCCGGTCGAGCGCATCGCGGATGACGGCAAGATATTCGCGACCGGCCTCGGTGATGATCAGCCGCTGGCGCTCACGACTGAAGAGCTTGAGCCCAAGTTCCGCCTCCAGCGCCTTGACCTGATGGCTCACCGCCCCCTGCGTCACGCACAGTTCCTCGGCGGCCCGCGTGAAGCTCTCATGGCGCGCAGCGGCCTCAAATGACTTGAGGGCGTTCAGCGGCGGCAGGCGGCGCAGCATGGCTCGACTTCATTAGAAAATCTCAGGAACGATAGAGAAAGCATGCTTTGCGGGCAATTCGAATTTGCTCGTATTGGATAGCTCCTCGGCCATCGGCCTGCATGTCGGTGGCCGCGCAGGAGGCTTAAAAATGCTGCGGAATCATTTCTCCGTCGCGGGATCATCCCGGCCGGCGGCTGGGATTGCAGAGACGGATCTGCCCTGCCATCGGCCGCTCCCTTTCCCGAGCCAGTTTGCAGAGACCTTGCGTCTCTGGCTCCGGCGGAGCCGGACGCGGAAGCACCTCACGCAACTCGAAGACCCGGAGCTACGCGATATTGGGGTGTCTCGCGCCCAAGCACTCGCCGAGAGCCAGAAGCCATTCTGGCGGCCCTAGCTCGGAAAGGGTGAGCCGACAGCAGCCGAGGCCCTTTCTTTGCGCCGGGCCCGAGATCCCGTGCCGTTTCGATGATTATCGATTCAAACGGTGATAAGAGAGATCCGCCTTGAGGTGGATCGCTCAAGGACCTTGGCATGATCCCTCGCGAGCATGATCCGGACGCCTGCCCCACCGGCACGCCAGGCCACGACGGCTCCTGTGCCTGCTGCGAGCTCGGACGCCGCCGGTTTCTCGCCGGCCTCAGCGTCCTTGGCACCGCCGCGATGGCCGGTCCGCTGCTCGGCACCTCGGCTCGAGCGGCCGTTCCGGGGCCCCAGGTTTCGGTCACGCCGCTCAACGCGCGTCCGGCCTTCGACCGGTCGAAAGACATCCCGTGGCTCGGCCGCCTGATGGCGTCCGGCCAGTCGAACCTCAGCCATGGCGCCGCCGGCCACGTCGTGGGCGTCACGTCCGCGACCTTCGTCTTCCGTTACAACATCTCCCTGACCGCTCGGCGCTTCTACGATCGCGTGCAGGGCTACCCCCGCGCGATCGAGCTCGCGTACGGCACCAGGGACGTCACGGTCTATATTGCCCGCGAGATGAGCGAGAGCCAGTGCGCGTACGACGCCGTTGAGACACATGAGCTGAAGCATGTCGCGGTCGACCACGAGCTGGTCCAGACACAAGGCGCGCTTCTCAAGGAACGCGTCAACCGTATCGCGACGCAAATGACCCTGCTCGAAGCCTCGTCCAGCGAAGCGCTTCTGGAAAAGTTCGAGACCCAGCTCAACGCAGGTCTCACCGACCTGTGGGCCAAGTTCTCCAGCCAACGCGTCGACGCGCAAGCCAAGATCGATACGCCGGCCGAATACGCCAGGACCGCCGTCGTATGCGGCGGCGTCATTCCGCGCATCATCGTTCAGCACGGCCATTGAGCAGGGCGTTGACCCGACGCTGGCCAGGCCTTCGAATGTCGATCCGAAGTATCACCCGACGGGTGGTTACAACCGAGGTCTAGACGCGCGGAAAAGCAAGAGCCGACCGGCACATCCCCCGACATAGGCCGGACATACCGCATCCCCCTGACGAGAAGCTTTGATCTTTTGCCGAGGTTGTACTTTCCGACACAGCGGCAAGTGCGCCTTTGACCAACGAAGACATGGGGCATGCCGTCGCCCCGCCATCAAAGTACACGACAGCTTCGGACGGCACATATCCGCCGGTTGTATTGCAACAATCAATTAAAACTGACCAGGACCAAAGTAGTTCATGACAGCCGGACGCGCCCAATAATTTCAAAAGCCCAGTTGAAATATTTCCAAATTTAAGCTATTTATTTCAACAGACTGCAGTTGGGCAGGGCGGAGATTATTCCCCGTCGCCCTGTGACGACTTCGCCCGCCGCTGGCAGCCCGCCGGAGGTGGTCCATGGGCCGTCATATTTGGGTTCCATCGCTTGGATTGTGCTCGGTCATGCTGCTGGGTGGCGTGGAGGCCAGCTGCTATGACAATGCCCTCTATCGGGCGCGCTACGCCTCGCCAACGATGGGGCAACCCGGCGTTGCCGCAACACCGGCCGTGCCGGCACCTGGAGCGGCACCTGCCGCAAGCGGCGGCACGGCGCCCCAGGTCTCCGCGTCGAATGCCTCGGCGTCGACGGCTCCAACGGCAACTGCCCCGACGTCGACCGCCCCAGCGCCGACCTCCCAAGCGGTGACTGTTGCCGCGTCAACGACCGCGGATCCAGCGGCTGGTTCCGCCGCTCTGCCACCACTCAATCTGCCCGTGCACGAAGACTGGTCGTCGGCGCAATGTCCCGATATCGCCGTCACCTTCAGCGGCCATGCGCAGCCGTTGCACTCGAACCTGGCGGACACCGCCATGTTCCAGGAGGCGCGTCAGTTCCACGACCGCGACTACTACGAAGTCGCCGAGTGCTTCTGCACGAAATACGGCAACCTGTCCCAGACGACGAAATCCGACGCCGACGCGGTGATGACCGAGACCGCACAACAATTCGCGACCGCGTCGCGCATGCGCATCCGCAGCGCCATCTTCGTCGAGGACAGCCCGCTCGGAAAATACAGTGAATTCCAAGCGGCAGCACAACCACCGTCTGCGTCCGCGGCCGCCCTCAGGACCTATTGGCGCGGCCAATGCTCCATGCGCGTCGAAGCGATCTGGGATCCGGCAACTTCAGCCCGCGCCCTGCAATTCCTCGATTCGCTCCATGAGACCAAAGCGGCAGCGGCGGATAAAGCCGCGACGGCCGCGACCGACGCCGACCCGGGCATCTCTGTTGACGACCCTGCCGCCATAAAGGCCGAGCCGACCGATCTCGCGAGCCAGCTCGAACGACGGCACAAGGAGCTGACGAGTGGCACCGCCGCCGCAAAGGCACAGGTGAACGATCCGCCCAGCTCGCTCGAGCGGCCGCACAAGGAGCTGACGAGCACCGCCGCCGCCACGAAGGGAGAGGCGAACAATCTCACCAGTCGGCCCGAACACCGGCACAAGGAGCTGACGACCACGACCGTCATCGCCCCGCCTTCTGCCGCTACTGAGACTTCGTCATCCACCACCGCCACCGGGGGGGCGCTGCCGGCGGACACGGCATCGCGCCTGCAACACTTGAAGGAACTCCAGGACAAGGGGCTCATCACAAAGCAGGAATACGAGACCAAGCGGCAGACGATTCTCAACCAGCTATAACGCGTAGACACCGTCTCAGCAGCGTGTTCCCGCGCCTGGCCGGCTGCGGGTCGGGCGTGATCCCCGTGGAGCGCGCGGTTTGAGAGATCGTCAGATTTGGGAGCGCGCGGGACCGGCGGGCGGAGCCTGCCGGCCCGCGGCAAGCACGCACGTCTCCGCCAGCCGGCGAGACGAGCCCAGGTGCGACCTTGTCGATCCAGTCAGTCGCCCCATTGACTGACGTCGCGGAAGTTATGCCCGCGCTCCATCCAACCCGCATTCCAGTTGGCGAAATGCACGCCAGTTGGCGAAATGCACGAAGGTCGCGACCGGCACGCCGTAGGCTCCCCCGGCAAAGGAGTCCCGGAAATGCGTAACGATATCCTGACCCGCCCCCATGGCTGAGGCCCATACATCGTCCGTTCGTGGATTTGCGACGCTGATTAATAAGCGACCGGCAACTCGGGCATGATTTCGATCCTCCTCGATACGCCAAGGCCGCACCGCGCGGTGCTATCGAACGCTGCACATCACAAGCTGCCGGTGCTGGAGGGTATAGTTCAGCGGCGAGATCGATTGCCCGCCTCCGAATATCTCCTTGCGCTCATCTGCCCATTTCTGCATCCGGGCGGCCCACTCCCGCTCGTAGACTGCAGCGTCACAGGCGATATGCGCCCAAGGATCGCAAACAACCACGTCCGCTGCGAACGGGAAGCCTGCGCCATAGGCGCCGGGCGCCCTGGCCGATCCGAGAATCACGAAGCAGTGGGTGCTGGGCGGGAAGAGTTGCACGAGTTCGAGCTGTCGCCAGCCGTCGGCGCACAGCTTCTCGAATGCGACGATGGCGTATTCCAGGCAATTCCCGGTGCCGATGGCACGCACGCGCGCTGCGTAGGCCTGTATGTCGCCCCAACTGGCACTCCCCGCCTCAAGCCTGCTTATTATCGCGCGACCGGCCTCATTCCGGATTTGCTCAGTCAGCAGGCCCGCGTTCTCGATCGTCCTGTCTACCGTGCTCGGCTTGAACTTTTCCGGCGCATAGGGCTTCTCGGGTATCGTCACCGACTGGACGCGCGCCTTGTTGGCCGACTTCCGTGAGAGGGCGGCACGCGTCAGCGTCATGGCGATGTGCGCGCCGGCGCCTCGACCGAGCTCGATGAAGCCGCGCGGCGCCTCGACCAATCGTGTATTGCCCACGGATCACCTCAAACGATTTGCCTCGAAGCTTACGCGGCCATCGGTGGTGAATAACATAGCTCCGCAGCCTGCAGTTTAGCGCACCGGCTTCAGTCCGTCAGGGACCAATGCGAAGAGGGCCCGATCAGCGCGATCACGACGCAATGAACCAAGTCGGGCCTTATCAGCTTTTGCACCGGGCGACCGGGTGCTCGCCAAATCGCCCGGCTGAACGCCGTCCGCCGTCAGGTGCCCGAAAGCGCGTCGAGATGCTGCATCCAGCGGCCGACCGGCACGTTCGGCCGCTGGACGAAGGCCTCACGGGCGAGACCGGTCGGCCTGTTGCTGTCCAGGTCGCGAAGGCCGGGAATGAAATATTGCGGCACTTCGCGCCCCGGCCAGGCGAGCGGCCGATCGCCCTCGGGGCCGTCAAAGACGGGGACGCCGATGCCGCGGAACGTGCCGAGCGGCCCGCAGGTGATGACCTGGAACACCAGGTCGAACACGCCATACCGCTCGGCCACGGAAAGCTTGTAGCGGCCGAGGGACTGCAACTCGATGCCGGTGATGCGCGCCGACGCGCAGATGTCGAGGAAGGCCTCGTCGGACATCCACCAGGGGCTGCTCAGATTGATCTCGTCGGGGACGGCGCCGCGGGCGCTCGTCGAGTGGCCGATGCGGAACAGGACCGAGCCACGCCGGATCTTCATCTCCCGCAGATCGTGGATCCCGCCCTCGGCCCGCCGCTGCGCCTCGTCCCAGCCCATCGCCTTGGCACGCCAGCGCTCGAGCCGTTTGGGATCAGCAAATTCGGCTTCGTTCAGGACCCCCAGCATCGGCTTCTCCGTCTAGATACGCAGAAGCCGAGCTTAGCGCAGGAATGCGTCAATTGAACAACCCTGAAGGGTACGACGCGGGCGGCCCCACCGTCGTTCACTCGAGGGGGCCTTTTAAAAGATGTGATCGCCGGCATTGACATGACCGATGGCCGGGATATCGACGACACGTGCCGCCTCGTCGATGCCGGTGACGGCATAGATCCGGTTTCGGCCATAGTCATGCAGATAGCCCATGTAGCCTGCCGGCGGATGGGTGACCCTGGCTGATTGATGGAGTTCCCCGCTCTCGAAAAACCACCTGACGATGCGCTCCTGGTCCTGCCTGTCGAAATGCAGGTTGGACCTGACGGTCAGGGTCGTGGCGATCTGCCGCCCGCTCAAGGTATAGAAGCCGTGGATCGTCTGGCAGCCGGCGGGCACCGCGTCTCCCCCATCGGGGGTCCATTCGCGGTCGCGCCCGGCAACAAACCGAGAGCCGCCGCCACCGTCGCTGTTCATGAGCTTGTTAAGGCGGGTGAACTCGTTATCGTCTTCGCCCGCCATGCCCAGGCCCTCGCCTTTGGTCGGTTCGACAAGCTCTTCTGCTTGCCGCCTGCAGTTTAGCGAGATCTGCGACCTATGGGCGAGTTGAAAGATATCCGCCTTCCGCCAAGGCTACGGCCATCGGTTCAGTCTACCGACGCGCGCCCAGCTGGTTCAGCACCTCGCGCGGGATACGATAGTGGCGGATGACATCGTCACGGTCGCGCAGGCCGCAGAGCTCGCGATGGACGAGGAAGCCCCAGACGGCATCCGCCGCGGCAGCGACGAGTTCGGCGCGCGGCACAGGTCCAGCGCCGGTCGCGTCAAATTCGCGCAGCCGCTCGAGCGCCGTCTCGACGTCGCGGCCGCCGCGCCCGAGGGCTGCCGCCCGCTCGGCCAGAAGCTCGACCTCGAGCACATCGGCGCCGGTCTCGGACGCCGGCTTTGTCGAAAGATTTTGCGGCATGCGGAACGTCATCGCCCCGTCCCTTCGCGGCCCATCAATCACACAACATCGTGGCAAAACCGAGGTTTAAGGTAACGAATTATCTCGATCCGTTGAACCCACCTGACGCATGACCACGTAAGTACCGCACATGGATTGTGGCGTCCGGTCACGGCCGATCGCCTGGAGTTGGGAGACAGCGATGAGTCGCACCAAGTCTCTGATTGGTAGGATCGCTTTCGTCGGCCTTTGCGCCTTGGCGCTGGCCGGCTGCTACTACGAGCCGGCGCCTTATGCCTACGGGCCGGCGCCAGCCTACAGCTATTATTCGCCGGGCTATTACTACGGGCCGCCGGTCTATGGTTCCGTCTATGTCGGCGGCGGCTGGGGTCACGGCTGGGGCCACGACCATTGGCGTTGAGCCCGCGTGAGCCCCGGTATGGGGCTCCGGCAGCCTGACCGCCCAGTGGGCGGTCAGGAGCTGCCGATCAATATCCCGGTGGCGAACACGATCGCGCCGCCGAACACGACCTGGAACGTCGCCGACAGGATCGGCGCCTCCATGAAGCGGTGGCGGATCCACGAGATCAGCCCAAGCTCGACCACCACCACGATGACCGCGATCGCGAAGGCCAGCTGAAACGAGCTGATCAGGAACGGCAGCGTGTGGCCGAGACCGCCCAGTGCGGTCATGAGCCCGCAGACGAGCCCGCGCGCCCAGGGATTGCCGCGCCCGGTCAGGCTGCCGTTGTCGCTCAAGGACTCGGCGAAGCACATGGAAATGCCGGCGCCGATCGACGCCGCGAGGCCGACGAGGAAGGTCTGCCAGCTCGAATGGGTCGCAAAGGCGGCCGCGAAGATCGGCGCCAGCGTCGAGACCGACCCGTCCATAAGCCCCGCCAGACCCGGCTGGACCACCTGCAGCACGAAGAGCTTGCGTTGCGACGCCTCCTCATGGTCGCGCACCTCGGGCGGCACGTGCTCGGATTCGAGCTGCCCCGCCATCGCCTCGTGCTCGCGCTCGGCCGCGGCCAGATCGTCGAGCAGCTGGCGGATGGCGACGTCGCGGCAGCGCTGGGCGGCACGGGTGTAGAAGCGCTTGGTCTCGAGCTCCATGAGCTCGGCCTGGGCGCGCACCTTGTCGAGCCCGAGCGGCCGGGTCAGCCAGATCGGCTTGCGCGCGACGAAGCCCTTTACGTCCTGGCGCCGGATGAGCGGGATATGGTCACCGAACCGTTCGCGATAGAGCGTCATGAGCCGCTGGCGATGCTCGGTCTCCTCCGACGCCATCTCGCGGAATACCTGGGCCGACGCCGGGTATTCGTCCTTCAGGCCCTGGACGAAATTGTCGTAGATCCGCTCGTCCTCTTCCTCGAGCGAGATCGCGAGCGCCAGGATCTCCTGCTCGGTCAGCTCCGAGAAATCCTTCGCCATTCCCGTTCCCCATGCAGCGGCAGTCCGACACTGAAAGTCGGATCACCACCGGCCGGCGTCAACCAAAAATATTAGCCGTCTCAAAGGGATAGTTACGAATGCGTGTCGCTCTCAGCGGCCCATGGCGTAGCCCTGCATGCCACGCGGATTGGCGCCGGCCTTGAGCAGCCGCTGGTCGCCGTCCCTCTCGATCGCACAAGCCGAAAGCCGGCCTTCGGACCAGTCGTCGCCGACCTCGACCCGATGGCCTTTTTGCGCGAGCGCCTCGATCGTCGCGGCCGGAAAGCGCCGCTCGAGCGTGAGCGAGCCGGGCTGGGCGTGGCGCGGCCAGAACGAGCTCGTCACATGGTCGCTATGGCAGGACGGCGCGTCGATCGCCTCCTGCAGATTGAGCCCGTGATGGGCATGGCGCAGGAAGAACAGCGTCTGCCACTGGTCCTGCTGATCGCCGCCGGGTGTGCCGAACGCGAGCGTCGGCTGGCCGTCCTTGAGCGCCATCGACGGCGTCAGCGTCGTGCGCGGGCGCTTGCCCGGGGCGAGTGCCCCCGGCACGGTCGGGTCGAGCCAGAACATCTGGCCGCGGACGCCAAGGCACACGCCCAGTTCCGGCACGACCGGCGAGGACTGGAACCAGCCGCCGCTCGGCGTGGCGGCGACCATGTTGCCCCA
The DNA here is from genome assembly GCF_014643535.1 of Aliidongia dinghuensis. Classification (NCBI taxonomy): domain Bacteria; kingdom Pseudomonadati; phylum Pseudomonadota; class Alphaproteobacteria; order Rhodospirillales; family Dongiaceae; genus Aliidongia; species Aliidongia dinghuensis. The sequence continues at coordinate 52,421 of NZ_BMJQ01000014.1, forward strand.
GCGGTCGATCACATCGACATGGCAGGTGTCGCCGCGCGTCGTGCCGTCGGCCGCGGTTTGCAGTTCAGCCCTGTCGCCGGTGAGGCGCGCCATGGTCGGCTCGCCGGCGCTGCCGCCCAGCGCTGCAACGGGGGCGCTCGCGAGATCGGGCCGCGCCGGCAGGACCGGCGTGCGGCCGGCGGGCCGGCCGGGCCTGAGCTCGTGCGAGGCGCCGTCGCCGATCAGCCGCCGCCGTTCCGCCGCGTATTCGCGCGACAGCAGGGCCGCCAGCGGCACGTCGACGAAATCCGGGTCGGCGTACCAGGCCTCGCGATCGGCCATGGCGAGCTTCAGCGCCTCGATCACCAGATGGATGAATTCCGGCCCGTTCGGATCGAGCGACTTGAGGTCGTCGCCGTCCAGCATGGCTAGCGCCTGCAGCATGACTGGGCCCTGGCTCCACGGCCCGCACTTCAGCACCGTCCAGCCGTGGTGGTCGAGTGCCACCGGCTTCTCGACGCGGGCGCGCCAGCGCGCCATATCCTCGCCGGTGATGAAGCCGGCGCGCCGCTTGCCGGCACCGTCCATGAGCTCGCTCTTGCGGCTGAAGCGGTCGATCGCGTCCGCAACGAAACCCTGGCTCCAGACCCGGCGCGCCCGCTCGATCTGCGCCTCGCGATTGGAGCCGACCGCCTCCGCTTCCTCGATGAGGCGCCGGTAGAACTGCGCCAGCGCCGGATTGCGGAACAACCGGCCGGGCGCCGGCACGTCGCCGTGGGGCAGATAGACCGCGGCCGAGGTCGGCCAATGGGTCTCGAACAGCTCGCGCACCGTGCCGATGGCAGCGCTGATGCGCGGCACCAGCGGATGGCCGGTCTCAGCATAGCCGATCGCGAAATCCATGACGTCGCGGAGCCGCCAGGTGCCGTGCTCGAGCAGCAGGCTCATCCAGGCGTCGAACGAGCCCGGTACGGTGGCGGCGACGAGGCCGCTGCCCGGGATGATGTCGTAGCCGTCGTTGCGGAACGCCTCGATCGTGGCGGCAGCAGGCGCCGTGCCCTGGCCGCAGATCGCCTGCGCAGCACCGCGCTTGGCATTCCACGCCAGGATCGGCACCTCGCCCAGCGGGCCGTTCAGGTGCGGCTCGACCACCTGCAGCACGAAACCGGCCGCCACGGCCGCGTCGAACGCGTTGCCGCCCCGCTCCAGCACCGCCATGCCCGCGCCCGAGGCCAGCCAATGGGTCGAGGACACGACACCAAAGGTGCCGCGGATTTCGGGGCGGGTCGTGAACATGGAACGCCTCGTCGGAAGGATCGGGAAGGAAGTTGCGCCGGTAACAATGCCGTGACCCATCGCCCCGGTCGAGCGCCGAAAGAGGCGAATGCGATCTATCAGAACGGCACAAAGCTTGCTGTCGTTCCGGCCGTCATCGACCGCTGCCCGCGCCGGTAGCACCTCCCAATACGCTCGACCTTCTCCTTGCTTCGGCCATAATGCCGGCAACGACGAGAACTGCCGCTCGAACGGATGCAAGTGCCCGAATCTTCATCAACCACCCGCCCCTTGATCGATGTCCGCGACCTCGCGGTCGAGTTCGCGACGGAACACGGCACGGTGCGGCCGGTCGACGGCGTGTCTTTCTCCGTCCGCCCCGGCCGGACGCTCGGCATCGTCGGTGAGTCGGGGTGCGGCAAAAGCGTCACCTCGCTCGCCATCATGGGGCTCCTGGCGCAGCCGCCGGCGCGCGTCGCCGGAGGCGAGATCCTGTTCGACGGCCAGGACCTGCTTTCGCTGGCGCCCGAGGCGCTCCGCGACCTGCGCGGCGATCAGCTGTCGATGATCTTCCAGGAGCCGATGAGCGCGCTCAATCCGTCCTTCACCATCGGCGACCAGATCGGCGAAGTGCTGGTGCGCCATCGCGGCCTGAAGCGGGCCGCGGCAGTCGACGAAGCGATCCAACTGCTGCGGCTCGTCGGCATCCCGAGCCCGGAGCGGCGGGTGCATGACTATCCGCACCGGCTGTCGGGCGGCATGCGCCAGCGCGTCGTGATCGCCATGGCGCTCGCCTGCCGGCCGAAGCTCCTGATCGCGGACGAGCCGACGACGGCCCTCGACGTCACGATCCAGGCGCAGATCCTCGACCTCCTGCGCCGGCTCCGGGACGAGACCGGCACGGCGATCATCCTCATTACCCACGATCTGGGCGTGATCGCAGAACTGGCCGACGAGGTTGCCGTCATGTACGCCGGCCGCGTGGTCGAGCGAGCGCCGGTCGATCGCCTGTTCGCCGATCCGCAGCACCCCTACACGATCGGCCTCCTGGGCGCCGTGGCGCGGCTCGACCGGACGGTCGAGCGGCTGGCCGTCATCGAGGGCACGGTGCCAAGCCCGCTGAGCGCGCCGCCGGGCTGCCGGTTCAACCCGCGCTGCCCGTTCGCCATCGAGCGCTGCCGCGCCGAGGCACCGCCGCTCGCCGTGGTCGCGCCGGGCCACCAGGCCGCCTGCTGGCGTGCCCCGCTCGAGGACGCGGCATGAGTACCCCCCTCCTCCGGGCAACCGGCCTCACCAAGCATTTCCCGACACCGGGCGGCATGGTGCGGGCGGTCGAGGACGTCGGCTTCGAGCTCAACGCCGGCGAGACGCTGGCGCTCGTCGGCGAGTCCGGCAGCGGCAAGTCGACGATCGGCCGGCTGATCTTGCGCCTGATCGAGCCTACGGCCGGCCGGGTCGAGATCGACGGGCAGGACCTGGGCGCGCTCGGTCCGCGGGCGCTCAGGGCGCTCAGGCGGCAGATGCAGATCATCTTCCAGGACCCTTATGGCTCGCTCAATCCGCGCATGACCGTGGGCGCGATGCTGGCCGAGCCGCTCAGGCTCCACCGCCTGGCGACAGGCAAGGCGGTGGAGCCGGCGGTCGCCGACCTCCTGCGCCTGGTCGGCCTGCTGCCCGAGCAGGCGCGGCGCTATCCGCACGAATTCTCCGGCGGCCAGCGTCAGCGCGTCGGCATCGCCCGGGCGCTTGCGGTCGAGCCGCGCCTCATCGTGTGCGACGAGGCGGTCTCGGCGCTCGACGTGTCGATCCAGGCGCAGATCGTCAACCTGCTGGCCGACCTGCGCAAGGCGCGCGGCCTCTCCTATCTCTTCATCTCGCACGATCTCGCGGTCGTCCGGCACATCGCCGACCGCGTGGCCGTGCTCTATCTGGGCCGGATCGTCGAGCTCGCCCCGGCGGCGCAGCTGTTCGCCGCACCGCGCCATCCCTATACGCGGGCGCTGCTCTCGGCCATCCCGGCGGCTGATCCCCAGGCGCGGCGCGACCGCGCGCTGCTTGCGGGGGAGCCGCCGAGCCCGATCAACCGGCCCACGGGCTGCGCCTTCCATCCGCGCTGCCCCTATGCAGTCGAGCGCTGCCGGACCGAGACACCGGCCCTGACATCATCGTCGACCGCCGGTACCGGCCACGGCACCGCCTGCCATCTCTGGCCGGAACTGCCGCCGGCGCCGCCGGCACCGGCCGAACCCGAGACCTCCGAACGATTGAAGCGCCTGCAGGCGCGGTTCCAGACCGAGCGGCCGGCGGCCGCGGATTGAAGGGAAAGCACATCATGCGTCGAACGATCCGATCGGGATTGATCGCCCTCGCCATCGTGGGGTTCCTCGACCAGGGCCAGGCCCTGGCGCAGCAGCTGCGCATCGGCCTGCAGGACGATCCCGATGTGCTCGACCCGACCATCAGCCGCACCTTCGTTGGCCGGGTTGTGTTCGCCTCCATGTGCGACAAGCTGTTCGACATCACGCCCGACCTCAAGATCGTGCCGCAGCTCGCCACGGGCTACGAATGGTCGGCCGACCAGAAGAGCCTTATGATCAAGCTGCGCGACGGCGTGCTGTTCCAGGACGGCACGAAGATGGACGCGGCCGCGGTCAAATATTCGCTCGAGCGCCACCTGACGCTGCCGGGCTCGACCCGCAAGAGCGAGCTCACCGGCGTCACCGGCGTCGAGGTCGTCGACCCGTCGATCGTGAGGATCAATCTCTCGGCGCCGTTCGCCCCGCTCCTCGCCGTGCTGTCCGACCGCGCCGGCATGATCGTGTCGCCGAAGGCGGCCGAGGCCGGTGCCGCCGCTTTCGCGAGCCACCCGGTCTGCGCCGGCCCGTTCAAGTTCGTCGAGCGCGTGCCGCAGGACCGCATCGTGCTGGAGAGGTTCCCGGACTATTGGAACAAGGGCCATGTCAAGATCGACAAGGTTACGTTCCTGCCGATCCCGGACTCCGCCGTCAGGCTCGCCAACCTGAAGTCGGGCGACCTCGACATGATCGAGCGCGTGGCGCCGACCGACCTCGACGACATCAAGTCGAACCCGAAGCTCACGACCGCGTCGATCGGCGAGCTCGGCTACCAGGGCATCACGATCAACGTCGCGAACGGCCCGAAGTCGAAGACGCCGATCGGATCCGACGAGCGCGTGCGCCAGGCCTTCTCGCTCGCGATCGACCGCCAGGCGCTGGTCCAGGTCGTCTATAACGGCTTCTTCATCGCCGACGACCAATGGACCGGCCCGGCGAGCCCGTTCCATCTCGACCGGCCGGCGCCGGCGCGCGACGTCGCCAAGGCGAAGGCGCTGCTGGCCGCCGCCGGCCAGCCGCATCCGACCATCCACCTGACCGTGCCGAACACGCCGACGCTGATGCAGACCGGCCAGGTCATCCAGTCGATGGCGGCCGAGGCCGGCTTCGACGTGCAGCTGCAGGCGATGGAATTCGCGAGCGCGCTTGCCGCCTCGCAGAAGGGCGAGCTCGAGGCGCTGGTGCTGGCCTGGAGCGGCCGGACCGACCCGGACGGCAACATCTTCAGCTTCGTCAGCTGCGACGGTGCGCTCAACGACGGCAAATATTGCAACAAGGAGGTCGACGCGGCGCTGAACACGGCCCGCACGGCGTCGGACTTCGCCCAGCGCAAAGCCGCCTACGACAAGGTGACCGGGATCACAGACCGCGAGTTGCCGATCATCTATCTCTATCACCAGAAGTGGCTCTGGGCGCTCTCGAACAAGCTCCACGGCTTCACGCCCTATCCGGACGGCATCATCCGGCTCGGCGACGTGACCAAGGGCTAGGACGCGCCGCCGATGCGCCGCTTCATCCTCCGTCGCCTGGGCATTCTGGTACCGACCGTCATCTTCGTGTCGATGCTGATCTTCGCGCTCCAGCAGCTGCTGCCGGGCGACCCGGCGCTGGCGCTCGCCGGCGAGGAGCGCGATCCCCAGGTGATCCAGTTCTTGCGCCACCGCTACCACCTGGATGAGCCGCTGCCGGTCCGCTACGTCTACTGGGTCGGCGGCGTGCTCAAGGGCGATCTCGGCGAATCGATCCGCATCCAGCGGCCGGTCGCCGACCTGGTGCTGGAAAAGCTGCCGGTGACCGCCGAGCTCACCGTGCTCGCCATGCTGGTCGCGGTCGTGATCGGCATCCCGGCCGGCATCGTCGCCGCGGTGAAACGCGGCACCGCCTGGGACATCGCCGCCAATGTCGTCGCACTCTGGGGCCTCTCCACGCCGAACTTCTGGCTCGGCATCCTGCTGATCCTGCTGTTCTCGGTGCATCTGGGCTGGCTGCCGGCCTCGGGGTTCGTCAGCCCCACCGAGAGCCTGTGGGGCAACCTCTCGACGCTCATCATGCCGGCCTTCGTGCTCGGCAACGCGATTGCGGCCGTGTTCATGCGCCATACCCGCAGCGCCATGCTGCAGGTCATGCGCTCGGACTATGTCCGCACGGCGCGTGCCAAGGGCCTGAGCGAGCGGGTCGTGATCCTGAAACACGGGCTCAGGAACGCGCTCGGGCCCGTCATCACGCTGGGGGCGCTCGAGTTCGGCCAGCTCCTGTCGGGTGCCGTGCTGACCGAGCAGGTCTTCACCATCCCGGGCTTCGGCAAGCTGGTGGTCGACGCCGTGTTCAATCGCGACTACGCGGTCGTCCAGGGCGTCGTGCTGTGCACCGCCAGCTTCTACATCCTGCTCAACCTGGCGGCCGACCTGCTCTATGCCGCGATCAACCCGAGGCTCAGGGCATGACCGACCAGACCGTCGCCCTTCGCCCGGCCAAGGCGGAGCCGGGCCCCTGGGCCCGCGAGTTGAAGCGCTTCTTCTGGCGGCTCGGCCGGCGCAAGGCGACCATCGTCGGCGGCATCGTCGTGGTCCTGTTCCTGGTCCTCGCCATCCTGGCCCCGCTGCTCTCGCCCTATGATCCGATCGCCGGCAACTGGGCGGCCGTGCGCAAGGCGCCGTCGGCCGCCCATTGGCTCGGCACCGACGAGCTCGGCCGCGACATGCTGGCCCGCATCATCTGGGGCGCCCGCGCCTCGCTCTCGGCCGGCTGCATCTCGGTCGGCCTGGCGCTGGTGCTGGGCGTGCCCATGGGCCTCGCCGCCGGCTATGTCGGCGGCTGGACCGAGGCGCTCCTGATGCGCTTGACCGATGCGATGCTGGCGATCCCGTTCCTGATCCTGGCGATCGCGCTCGCGACGTTCCTTGGCCCGAGCCTCACCAACGCCATGATGGCGATCGGCATCTCGGCAACGCCGGTGTTCGTGCGGCTGACCCGCGGCCAGGTCATCGCGGCCAAGGTCGAGGACTATGTCGAGGCGGCACGCGCGCTCGGCAATCCGCCACTCCGCATCGCGGTTCGCCATATCCTGCCGAACGTGCTGCCGCCGATCCTGGTCCAGGCGACGCTCACCATCGCCGCCGCGATCATCGCCGAGGCAAGCCTGAGTTTCCTCGGCCTCGGCCAGCAGCCGCCGCAGCCGAGCTGGGGCAGCATGCTGAACGTGGCCAAGGGCTTCCTCAACCAGGCGCCCTGGATGGCACTCTCGCCGGGTGCCGCGATCTTCGTCGTCGTCCTCGCCTTCAACATGCTGGGCGATGGCCTGCGCGACGCGCTCGACCCTCGGGATTGAGCACGCTGCGACCTACCATTGAAAAAATTCCGACATGGTGATCGGCGCCACCGCATCGCAGATCGCCCAGGCGGCCGCCATATGTTCGGGGTTGTTCGCGTCGAAGGTCTCTTCCGCCGCGATCATCAGCAGACCGCCATCCGGCGTCGGCTCACACAGCACACCCTCAGGCGGGTCGACCAAGGCCAGCATCGGTGCCGAGAGATAGGTCATCCAGGACGGATCAAACACCGGCTCGTTGTCTCGCTTAGCCCGCTGCCACCTCGCCGAAAGCTCGTTCGAGAAGGCGGTCGCGCACGAGGCGCCCCAGGTCTTGACCATCGCCATCATCATGGATTTGAACAGAGGATAGGCGATCAAGGCCGGATCAGGAACGACGCCATAGGCGGTTGTGAGCACGCAACCATTACCGAAGAACCGCTCCCCTTTCGGCACCCCGCCGTGCATCGCCAGGCCCACGCTGGTCGGCGAGGCCTTCGGGCTGTTCGCAAGGGTGCAACGGTAGCCGCCCAACGGTTCCGGCTCGTTTTCGTCGTCGCATTGGACACCATGCTCGACGATGGCGGCGAGGCTGTGCCGAGCGTGAACGAGCGGCACAAAGTCATATTCGTAGAGGCTGTCCGCGACCCACCAGGATCGAAGCATGGGGCCGAGCGCACTGAACGCCTCGGCGTTGCGCCGCAGATACTCCGCAAGCTTCGCCGGATCGTCGGCTCGCGCTCCCCATGAACACCTTGCCGTAAAATTCTTCGTCGTCATTCGTATCCTCCGACCAGGGGGGTGTAGACAACCTGGATGTTCTTCAGATCTTTGTTCTCCTCCTTGCTGAAAACCTCGCGCGCATAGTCGAGTTTGGGCAGGCCGGCGAAAGCGAGATGAAGCGCCGCCCGACACGCTTCGCCCCTCCGATCGTTCAAATTTACGCGCGAGAGTTGCACGATACCGCAAAATCGATCAAGAACATTTAAGGAACATTTTGTAAGGCAGGCGGCGGCCTCGGCTCCCCGGTCGCGCAACTTTCGCGCATCCTTGCCGGCGCAAATATTCAGCCGGGCGTTTACCAGGCCTTCACGGGTCGGTCCGTAACCTCCTCGGCATGCTTCAAGTTCTTGCCTGCATCACCCAGCAGCACGACCTGCGCCTCGTGGCGTTGGCCGCCTTCATCTGCGTCTTGGCGACCTACACGGCGTTCACGCTGGTCGGGCGCGCCCAGGAGGCGCCGCCGCGCGGCCGGGCCGCCTGGATCACGACGGCCGCCGTCGCCACCGGCAGCGGCGTCTGGGCGACGCATTTCATCGCCATGCTGGCGTTCGAGCCGGACCTGCCGGTTAGCTACATGGTCGACCGGACGATCCTGTCGATCATCATCGCCGTCCTCATCTCCGGCGTCGGGCTCGGCATCGCGATGTCGCAGCGCCTCGACCTGCGGCTCCTGGGTGGGTTCGTCACCGGCGCCGGCATCGGCGCCATGCATTACACCGGCATGTGGGCGGTGCGCCTGCCGGGCGTGCTCACCTACAATCTCGGGCCGCTCAGTGCGTCGCTCATCGTCGGCACCCTCATGGGCGGCGTTGCGACCATGGCAGGCTTCGCCCGCCGCGACTTCCGCCATCGCGTTGCGGGCGCCCTCCTGCTGACGCTCGCCATCTGCGCCATGCATTTCACCGGCATGAGCGCGGTCGTGATCGTACCGGATGCCTCCCTGCCGGTGCCGGAGGCGACGATCGCGCCGTTCTGGCTTGCGACCGCCGTGACGGCAGTGACCATCCTCATCCTGGCGCTGGGCCTGGTCGGATCGACCGTCGATCAGCATCTGGCAAGCCGCTCGATGCGCGAGGCCGAGCGGCTCCGGGCGAGCGAGCAGCGCTTCCGCCAGCTGGCCGATGCGACCTTCGAAGGCATCGTCATCCATATCGAGGGCGAGATCGTCGACGCGAACCTGGCCATGTGCACCCTGCTCGACCGGCCGCTCGACCAGCTCGTCGGGCAGCAGATCTGGGAAGTCGTGGCGCCGGCCAACCATGAGCTCGTCCGAGAGCGCATCGCGGCCGAAAGCACCGAAACCCAGGAGATCGATCTCTGCGATGCCAACGGCCGGACGATCCCGGTCGAAATCCTGGCCCAGACGATTCCGTTCGGAACCGGCACGGCCCGCGTCGTCGCCGTGCGCGACATCCGCGAACGCCGCGAGGCCGAGGCGCGGATCCGCCACATGGCGCATCACGACGCGCTGACCGGGCTGCCGAACCGGACACTGTTCCACGACCGGCTGGAGCAGGCTGTGTCGCTCGCCAAGCGCAACGGCACGACCGTCGCCGTCCATTGCCTCGACCTCGACCGCTTCAAGAACGTCAACGACCTGATGGGCCACGCCGCCGGCGACGCGCTGCTGCAGCAGGTCGCTCGCCATCTCAACAACAGCGTGCGCGCGCACGACACGGTGGCGCGGCTCAGCGGCGACGAGTTCGCAATCATCCAGATCGGCGTCACCCACCCGGACGGCCCGGCGATCCTGGCCGACCGCCTGGTCGAGCTGATCGGCCAGCCGTTCGATCTCGACGAGCAGCAGGTCATCATCGGCACCAGCATCGGCGTGGCGCTCTATCCGGGCGATTCAGAATCGGGCGAGGAGCTGGTGCGCGCCGCCGATACCGCGCTCTATCGCGCCAAGGCGGCCGGCCGCGGCACCTACCGCTTCTTCGAGCCGGAGATGGACACGCGCCTGCAGGAACGCCGCCTGCTCGAGCGCGACCTGCGCCAGGCGCTCGCCGAGGGTCAGCTCGAGGTCCACTACCAGCCGCTCGTCGAGTGCAACTCCGAGGCGCTGCTCGGCTTCGAGGCGCTGGTGCGCTGGCGCCATCCTGAACGCGGCCAGGTACCGCCCTCCGAGTTCATCCCGGTTGCCGAGGAGAGCGGCCTCATCATCCAACTCGGCGAATGGGTCATGCGGACCGCCTGCCGCGAGGCGGCAAAATGGCCGGGCGACCAGCGCATCGCGATCAACCTGTCGCCGGTCCAGTTCCGCCATGCCGACCTGGCGCACAAGATCCTGACCATCGTCGAGCAGACCGGCCTGGCGCCCGAGCGGCTCGAGCTCGAGATTACCGAGGGCGTGCTGATCGAGGATACGGAACACACACTGGCGACGCTCAGCCTGCTCAAGTCCGCCGGCATCCGCGTGTCGCTCGACGATTTCGGCACGGGCTATTCGAGCTTGAGCTACCTGCAGCGCTTCCCGTTCGACAAGATCAAGATCGACCGCTCCTTCGTCTGGGAGATGGGGCGCAACGCCGACTCGATGGCGATCGTCCGCTCGGTCATCGCACTCGGCCGCTCGCTCCGCATCACGGTCATCGCCGAGGGCGTCGAAACCCCGGAGCAGCTGGCACTCCTGCAGTCGGAACAGTGCGACCAGGTCCAGGGCTTCCTCCTCGGCCGCCCCGTCCCGGCGCGGGATCTCACCCAGCTGATGACGGACGCCGAAACCGCCGCCGCCGAGTGAGACCGCCGCTTCAGAGCGTCGGCGTCACGGCTGGGCCGCTCAGCCCGCGGGCCGCGAGATTGGCCATGAGCGCCCGCACGCCGAAGATCCAGGGCGTCACCTCGTCCGTGTGACGCACCCGGTTGACGAGCGCGCCCAGGTGGCGCGAGCGGATGACGACGACATCATCGAGCTTGTGGGTGAAGCCGCCGCCCCCGCCGGCCCGCTCCTGCGTCGGCGCGAACATGGTGCCGAGGAACAGGCAGAACCCGTCCGGATACTGATGATGGACCGACACCGTCTGGGCTACGAGATCGGCCGGGTCGCGGCTGATCCGGTTCATCGACGACAGGCCGTCGAGCACGAAGCCGTCGGTGCCCTCGACCCGGAGCGCCACATCGGTCGTGCGGATCTCGTCGAGCGTGAAGCGCTCGTCGAACAGACGCACGAGCGGGCCGATCGCAGTCGAGCCGTTGTTGTCCTTGGCCTTGGACAGAAGGAGCGCGCTCCGGCCCTCGACGTCGCGCAAATTGACGTCATTGCCGAGCGTGGCGCCGACGATACGGCCCTTGCTCGACACGACGAGGACGATCTCAGGCTCCGGATTGTTCCAGGTCGAAGCCGGATGGACGCCGATGTCGGCGCCGAAACCCACCGACGAAAGCGGCTGCGCCTTGGTGAAAATCTCGGCATCCGGGCCGATGCCGACCTCGAGGTATTGCGACCAGAGCCCGCGCTCGACCAGCGCCGCCTTGAGTGCCGATGCCGTCTCCGAGCCCGGCTTGATCGAGCCCAGGTCGGCGCCGATGCGGTCGGCGAGCGCCTGGCGGATCGCATCGGCCGCAGCCGGATCGCCCTTGGCCTGCTCCTCGACCACGCGCTCGACCATGCTGGCCGCGAAGGTGACGCCCGCGGCCTTGATCGCCTGGCAATCGACCGGCGACAGCAGCCACGGCCGCGCCGGGTCGCGCACCGCCACATCGCTGTTGCGCAGCACAGCCTCGACCGTGCCAAGCCGCACGCCCTGGCGGACTGCAGACCGGACGAAACCGACGGGGTCGTCCAGCTCGAACAGCGCGGCCGTGGTCGCGGCCATGCGGCTGATGTCGACGAGCTCGCCGCCGTCGACCACGACGACCGCCGGCCCGCCGCCGGCACCCGGCACCAAGGCTCTACCGACCCAGGTCCCGGCGGCGAAATCGTCGGCGGGCGTATAGTGATCGAACAGCGTCTTCGTCATGAGCGTCGCTCCCAATCGGTCCATTTGTCTGATGATTGCCGGTGAAGCTAGCGTGCTTCACAGCGCCGGGCGAGCCCGCGTTTCAAAGATTTTTTCGATCGACACCATCATCATGATAGACAAAAACGATCGCGAGCGATCAAAGAGTGAGCCGGTTGCATCCGCGGCATGCGTGGGATTTCCGTCGCCAACCTTGAATGTGCGGCGCAACAACGGTATCTCCCAGGGCATGTTTGGGGAGTAGTCGCCCTCGGCCACGCCCAAGTGGCCAGGGGCGCACGTCAACATTCTCGGGGATGGCCCCGTGGCGTGCGCATCTCTCGATCGGCCGAATGTGCCGGGCGACGGATTGACGAGACCAGCAGGCCGGAGGCGCCCCTTCTAGGGTCAGGGGATGCCGGATGCCGGCCGTGCTGCTTCTCGACCCCCGAGAATCGTTCATGGCCAGCGCGAAAGAAACCGTCGCGTTCACCTCCATTCTGGCGAGCGGGCTCCTGACCGCCCTCAAGCTCACCGTAGGCATCCTGACCGGCAGCCTCGGCATCCTGTCAGAGGCCGCGCACTCGGCGCTCGACTGCGCCAGCACGGTGCTGACCTTCATTGCGATCCGGATCGGCGACAAGCCGCCCGACAAGGACCATCCCTACGGGCACGGCAAGGTCGAGAGCATCGCGGCGCTGGGCGAGACGGCGCTCCTGTTCGCGACCAGCGCCTGGATCATCGCGGCGGCGGGGGGCCGCATCCTCCACGGCGGCGCCGAGGTCGAGCCGAGCTGGACCGCGGTCGGCGTCATGGCGCTGTCCATGGTCGTCGACTTCTTCCGTTCGCGGAAGCTCCGGCAGGTCGCGCGCGAGACGAACAGCCCGGCGCTCGAGGCGGACGCACTGCATTTCCACGCCGACATCTACAGCTCCGGCGTCGTCATCCTGGGTCTTGGGCTGGTGCAGCTGGGATATCCGCTGGGCGACCCGGTCGCCGCCATCGGCGTCGCGATCTTCGTGCTGCGCGCCGGCTATCGGCTCGGCCGCGAGACCATCGAGACGCTGATCGATACGGCGCCCGAGGGCATCGATGCGACCGTGCGCAACGCGATCCAGGGCATGCCTGGCGTGAGCCGGATCGAGCGCGTGCGCGGCGGGCCGCGCGGCAGCTCGGTCTTCGTCGATCTGGAGATCGCCGTCAGCCGCACCCTGCCGCTCGACCGCGTCGCCGAGATCAAGGAGGAGGTCACCAGCCGCATCCGCCAGGACTTGCCGGGCGCCGACGTGCTGGTCATGACGCGGCCGCTGGCGCTCGATGACGAAACCATCCTCGACCGGGTCCAGGTCATCGCGGCGACCCAGGGTGTGCCCGTCCATCACGTGACGGTGCAGCATGTGGGCGACCGGATTTCGGTCAGCTTCGACCTGGAGGTCGACGGGCGGCAAAGCATGGCGGACGCTCATGTCACAGCCTCGGCGCTCGAGCGCGGCATCCGCCATGAACTGGGCGACGAGATCGAGGTCGAGAGTCATATCGAACCGCTGCAGATGGACGCGATCGTCGGCATGGAGCTGCCCTGGGCCGACTTCCGGCGTATCCGCGACGAGATCGAGGCGCTGGCCGAAGCGACGCCGCTCCTGATCGATGCCCACGATATCCGCGTGCGCGCGACCGAGGTCGGGCTCTATTTGTCGCTGCATTGCCACGTCCCGCCGGACACCTCGGTCGAGGACGCCCATGACGCGGTCTCGGAGCTCGAACAGAAGATCCGACGGCAGATCGCGGGCGTCCGCCGCATCATCGTGCACGCGGAACCGCCCACGACCCCCGCACTGACGGAGCCGGCATGAGCATCGATCAAGCCCGCATCGAGCGCTGGCGCGCCCTGCTGCTCGCCGGCGACACCGCCGAGATCCGCCAAGTCTTCGAGGCCGACGGTGCGCGGGGACCGTCGATCAAATGGCGGCCGGAGGCCGACGAGCTCCACCCGAAGCCGTTGCGCTTCGCGTTCGACCACTGGACTGAGGCCCTGGCCAGGCTCGGCCGCCCGAAGACCAGCCTCGTCGACCCGGTGGCACTCGCCCCAGCGCTCGGCTACCTCATGCTGGTGGACGCCGTCGACGGCGGTCAGGACTTCGTCTACCGGCTGTTCGGCTCGATCCTCGGCTCGGTCTCCGGGTTCGACATGACACGCCGGCGCCTGTCCGAGCACCCGGCGTCCCCCTATATCCGGGAGTTCTCGACAGCGCTCTATCGCGCGGCGATCGAGCGCCGCGAACCGGTCTGGTCCCACTACGGGCCGGCGGTTTCGGTCACGACGACCGCGTGGGAGCGAATCATCCTGCCGCTCGTCGACGACGCGGACGAGGTCTGCCGCTTCCTGGTCGCGATCGTGCCGATCGGCCTCGACGGATTGCCGCTCCGCAACTGAAGCCGCGACGGCCGGCTCGCCCGCCGCTCAGCCGGCCAGATGGGCAGCCAGATGGGCGCGATACCAATCGCAGGTCGCGCGGACACCATCTTCGAGCGGGATCGAGGGCCGCCAGCCGAGCGCCGTGAGCTTCGTGCTGTCGACCAGCTTGCGCGGCGTGCCGTCGGGCTTGTCGAGCTCATGGACGAAACGCCCCTGCCAGCCGACCGTCCGCGCCACGAGCTCGGCCAGCTCGTTGATCGTCACATCACTGCCAAAGCCGATGTTGATCGGCGCTTCGTCGCCATAGTGCTCGAGCAGGAACACGCAGGCGTCGGCCAAATCGTCGACATGCAGGAACTCGCGCCGGGGCGTGCCGGTGCCCCAGAGCGCCAGCGTCCCGGCACCGGTCTCACGCGCCCGGTGCGCCTTGGCGATCAAGGCCGCCAGCACATGGCTCGTTTCGAGGTCGAAATTGTCGAACGGCCCGTAGAGATTGGTCGGCATCGCCGAAATGAAGTTGAGCCCGTATTGCCGGCGATAGGCCTGGCACAGCTTGACCCCGGCGATCTTGGCGATGGCGTACCACTCGTTGGTCGGCTCGAGCGGCCCCGTCAGGAGCGAGTCCTCGGGGATCGGCTGCGGCGCCAGCTTCGGATAGATACAGGTCGAGCCCAGCAGCAAGAGCTTCGCGACGCCGGCCCGGCGCGCGCCTTCGACCAGGTTCGTCTCGATCGCCAGATTGTCGTAGAGGAAGGTCGCCGGGTGCCGGCTGTTGGCGAGGATGCCGCCGACCTTGGCCGCCGCGACGACGACCACGTCCGGGCGATGGCGCTCGAGCCACGCGAAAGTGTCCGCCTGGTTGGCGAGGTCCGCCTCGGCCCGTCCGAGCCCCAGGATCTCGCAGTCGACGCGGCCCAACCGCCGCACCAGCGCCCGGCCGACCATGCCGCGATGCCCCGCGACCGCGATCCGTTTGCCGGCGAGCGAAAAGTCCAAACCGTCCATCTTGCGCGCCGTCCCGTCGCTTCAAGCGTCTCGATCGAGGCCCTGGCCGTCACGCTGCTGCGCGCTTAGCCGGGGCAGCTGATTAACATACGGGCCCAGGCTCACCAATGTGTTTACCGGACGGCTAGACTATCGGGCTTCGCCCACTCCCGCTTCTTGCGATAGATGGTGGACGCATCGATTTCCAAAAGGGCCGCCGCGCGCCCGACATTGCCGCCAGCCTCCGCCAAGGCGGCCTCGATCGCCTCACGCTCGATCACCGCCATCGGCCGGATTGCGCGGACCGGCGCCGCCGGCGCGGCCGTGAAGACCGCCGGCCGGGGCGGCACCGTGTCGCGCACGACCGGCGGCAACATCGCCGCAGTTGCAACACCGCCCGCCGAGAGGACCACGACATTGCGGACGACGTTCGCCAGCTGCCGGACATTGCCGGGCCAGGGATAGGTCATGAGCAGGCGCTCGGCCTCGGGATCGAAGCCGTCGAAGGATTTACCCTCCTCCGCCGCGTACTGGTTCAGATAGTAGCGGGCGATCAGGATGATGTCGGTCCCGCGCTCGCGCAGCGCCGGCATCTGGATCGGCACGACGTTCAGGCGGTAGTAGAGATCCTCGCGGAACCGGCCGCCCCTGATCTCTTCGACCGGATCCCGGTTGGTGGCGCAGACGAAGCGCACGTCGACCTTGCGGACCGCATCGCTGCCGACCGGCTGGTAGGTCCCGGTCTGGATGAAGCGCAGCAGCTTTGCCTGCAGCGGCTGGTCCATCTCGCCGATTTCGTCCAGGAACATCGTGCCGCCGTCGGCCCGCGCGGCCGAGCCCTCGCGCGCCATGTGCGCACCGGTGAAGGCGCCCTTCACATGGCCGAACAGTTCGCTCTCGACCAGGTCGCGCGGCATGGCGCTGCAGTTGAGCGCCACGAACGGCCCATGGCTGCGCGGGCTCAGGCGATGGATCGCCTCCGCGGCGAGCTCCTTGCCCGTCCCGCTCTCGCCGGTCACGAAGATCGCCGCCTTGGACGGCGCCGCGTCGCGGAGCGTGCGATAGACCGCCTGCATCGCCGGCGACACGCCGATGAAATTCTCGAAACCTTCGGCTGCCGCATCGGACGCGAGCGTGCGCTCGATCCGTTTCAGGCGCCGGAGCTCGAGCGCGTTCGTCAGTGTCACCTGCAGCCGCTCGGGGCTGAACGGCTTCACCAGGAAGTCATAGGCGCCGGCCCGCATCGACTCGACGGCGGACGAGATCGAGCCGCCCGACGTCACGACGATGACCGGCGCGTCGCAGTTGGCGTCCTTGAGCGCCTCCATCACCTCGAACCCGTGGCCGTCGGGCAGATGCAGGTCAAGCAGCACTACCGAAGGACGTATATTGGCCAGGATCGCCCGCGCCTCGGCGATAGTCCCTCCGTGCAACGGTTCGACGCCTGCCCGCTCGAGATAGGCCTGGTAGAGTCGCGATAGCGTCGGGTCGTCCTCGACGAGAAGCACCTGCGGGCGATTGTCGGTCTCGCTCGACATGGCACACCCCGTTTTCGTCGCGCGTTCAATAGAAAAGATCACTCGGCCGGGCGTCGGTCAAGGGCCCGCCTCTGCGACACCCTCTCCTAATCTTTTCGAGAATCGCCGAGCAGCGTTCAATCTCTGGCAGGAATCGCCGTCGCCTGTCATAGTCCCTGGCGGATTGGTCCGAACTGACGGCCCAGGGTTGCCATCGATACGCGCGGACCGGGAACGACGTATGGGCATCCTGCACCTTAAAATTGCAGCACGTCTGACACTCGGCTTGATGCTGCTTGCCGGGCTCACGGTCTTTGTCGGCTCGATCGCCTTCCTGTCCTTTGCCCACCTGCGCCGCGATTTCGACCAGATCGCAACGGTCGACTTGCCGGTCATCGGCGCCGCCTCGCAGCTCTCGCAACAGGCGCAGTCGATCGTCGCCTCGGCCCCGGCGCTCGTGGTCGCCGATAACCAGTTCGCGCGCCGCACGCTGGCACTCAGGATCGTCGACCAGGTGACGGCCCTCGACGAGTTCATCAAGCGCCTCAAGGCCAAGGGCGTCGGCGGCGACCGGTTCGAGATGCTGACGCAGCTCAGGACCAGCCTGTTCGAGAATCTCACGCTGCTCGATCACGCGGTCGAGCGTAAGCTCGATCTCGAGCAGCGGGTGAGCGGCCAGCTCCGCGACCTGGGCGCCCTCGCCGAGCAGCTCCGGTCGCTCCAAGGCCCCGAGGACCCAGGATCGGACGGGGCGCCCAGCGCCAAGCTGCAGGCGCTCATCGCCCGCGGCATGGACAAGCGGCAGCTCGACGCATTTGCCCAGAACCTCGCCGCCCACGAGGCCGCAGCGCGCACTTTCGACGCCTGGCGCTTCAATGCCGGCCAGACGATCGCCGCCCTGCTGACGGCGGCCGACGCCACCCAGGTCCCGGCGCTCGAGACGATGCGCCGGTCGATCGAACGGCAGCTCGAGACCGGCACCACCCTCGTCGCCAACCTGCCGGCGCCGATCCGCGAACCGGCCGCCGCCTGGCAGACGGCGCTCGGCAACATGGTGCTCGGCGATAAAGGGCTGCTCGCCTCTCGCGCCAGCTACCTCGACACGACGCGGGCCATCCAGTCGGCGCTCGCCGCCAACAAGGTCTTCGCCGACCGGTTCGATGCCGCCGCGGCCAAGGTGGCCGACGACATCGAGCAGGACATCCTGGATACGAGCGGCGCCATCTCGGAACTGACGCATCGGCAGATCCACCGGATCTTCGCGCTGACCGCGCTCTGCATCCTCGCCGCCCTTGCCATCCTGATCTATATCCGCCGCAGCGTGATCGACCGCCTGCGCCGCTTGCGCGAGACGATGCGGACCCATGTCGCGGGCGAACCCGCCGCGATCGATATCAGCGGCAGCGACGAAATCGCCGACATGGCGCGGGCGCTCGAATTCTTCGTCGGCACCATTTCCGAGCGCGAGATCGCGCTCGCGGCGAGCGAAAGCCGCCTGAGGTCGGTCACCGCCAACCTGCCCGGCGCGATCCTCCGGCTGGCCGGTCGGCCGCAGGGGCCATTGGTCATTTCCTACATCAGCGAGGGCCTGCGCGAGCTGATCGGCCGGACGCCCGAAAGCCTGGTCGGCATCGACGATGCGATCTTCGACCTGATGCCGGCCGGCGAGCGCGGCGCGTTCGTCACCGCCCTCGCCCGCTCGTCCGAGCGGCAGGAGCAGGTCCTGTTCGAGTTCCGTCCGACCGCCCAGGAAGGCAACGCCGGCGCCAAGTGGCTGCGCTTCCTGTCCTTTCCCCGGCCGGGCGACAACGGCGAGACGGTCTGGGACGGCCTCATCCTCGATTCGACCGAATGGAAGCAAGCCGATCTCGCGAAGCGCGCCTTCGTCTCGACCGTGAGCCACGAGCTGCGCACGCCCTTGACCTCGATCCAGGGTTCGCTCGGCCTGGTCGCCGGCGGCGCCATGGGCGCGCTGCCCGAGGGCGCGCGGCGGCTCGTCGACATCGCCAACAGCAATTGCCAGCGCCTGACCCGGCTCATCAACGACATCCTCGATATCGAGAAGATCGAGCAAGGCCATATGGAGTTCGACCTGAAGCCGCAGGCGCTGATGCCGCTGCTGCGCCAGGCGGTCGAGGCGAACCGGGGCTACGGCCTGCCGCGCGGCGTCCATCTGAAGCTGATCGAGCTCGACCCCGACCTCGAGATCGAGGTCGACGCCGACCGCTTCATTCAGGTGGTCAACAACCTCGTCTCGAACGCGATCAAATATTCGCCGGAGGGCGGCCAGGTCGAGATCGGTGCCCGGTCACACGAGGGCACGCAGGGAGGGCTGCACGGGAACGAGGTCCGGATCTTCGTCAGCGACCACGGCGACGGCATCCCGAAGGCATTCCGCGAGCGCCTGTTCTCGCGCTTCACCCAGGCCGACAGCTCCGATCGCCGGGCCAAAGGCGGAACCGGCCTCGGCCTGTCGATCGCCAAGGCAATCGTCGAGCGGTTCGATGGCAGGATCGGCTTCGACACGGCCGAAGGCCAGGGGACGACGTTCTATTTCGACCTGCACGCAACCACGCTGTCCACCGGGACGGCGGCGCCGCCCCTGCCGCGGCGCGTGCTCGTGTGCGAGGACGATCCGATGTTCGCCGATATGATCGGCGACATGATCCAGCGCCGCGGGTCGAGCGCCCGCATCGTTCACACCGCGGCGGCGCTCAAGGAGGCGCTGACCGAGGAGCCGTTCGACACGCTGATCCTCGACCTGCTGCTGCCCGATGGCGATGGCATCGCGGTGCTGCGCGGGCTGCGCGCGGCGCCGGAAACCGCCAATCTGCCGGTGATCGTCGTCTCCGCCCGGGCCGAGGAGGCCCATGCCGAGGTCAACGGCAGCGTGCTCGGCATCCTCGACTGGATCGGCAAGCCGATCAATCCGCACCGGCTGACCCAGGCGCTCGCAGGCGCAATGCGGCCGGTGGGCGCCGGCAAGGCGAACATCCTCCATGTCGAGGACGATGAAGACCTGTCGGCGGTGCTGCAGCACCTGGTCGGCAACCGGGCCGAAATGACGAGCGTCCATACCCGGCGCGAGGCGGCAGCACTCCTGGAACGCGAGCAGTTCGACCTCATCATCCTCGACCTGGGGCTGCCGGACGGCACCGGCTATGAGCTGCTGGCGTACCTCGCCGAGCACAGGGTCCATCGGCTGACGCCGGTGCTGATCTTCTCGGCCCAGGCGCCGGATCCCGCGAGGTCACGCGCGGTCGCCGACGTGCTGCTCAAGTCCGTGACCAGCAACGCGGAACTCCTCGACCATATCGAGGCGCTGCTGGCCGGCGGCCACCAAGTGCGCCCTGCTTTGGCAAGTGATCCTCTTCATAATTCGGAAAGCTCGACGTCGGCATGATCAACCGGCAGGTGAATGGCAGGGGACAGGTATCGCCGATGGCCGATCGAACTCACCCACCGCCCATTGGCGGCGCCTCGTGACCGAGCGCTTTCCCCCGCTCAGTCGCATCCTCTACGTCGACGACGAGCCCGACATCCGCGAGGTCGCCAAGATCGCGCTCGAGGTGATGGGCGGTTTTACCGTCCGCGCCTGCGAGTCTGGAATGTCGGCACTTGCCGAGGCCCCGAGCTTCAAGCCCGATCTCATCCTGCTCGATGTCATGATGCCGCACATGGACGGCCCGGAAACTTTCGAGGCCCTCCGGCAGTTCGAGGCTTTGAAGACGGTGCCGATCGTGTTTTTCACGGCCAAGGCGCAGCGCTCGGAGGTCCAGGCGCTTCTGGAACTCGGCGCGCTCGACGTGCTCGCCAAACCGTTCGATCCGATGACGGTGGCGCAGACTGTCTCGGAGATCTGGATGCGTCATCATGGCTGGGACAGTTGAGGATCTACAGCGCAGGCTTGCCGTCCTGCGCGACAATTTCGTCCAGGAGTTGCCGCAGCGCCTCGCGCGCGTCGTGGCGCTGCAGCCGCGCGTGAACGGCGCCTGGCCGACCGATATCGCCGCTGATCTGCGGCTGCTCGCCCACAGCATCAAGGGTTCCGCCGGGACGTTCGGTTTCACCGAGCTGTCGGCGCGCGCCGCCCGGCTCGAGCGCCTCATCGCCCAGTCGTTGGCCCAGGCGGACGAGCCGTCGGCCGACCAGAAGCGCGCGATCCGCGAGGCGGCCGACACCCTTGCTGCAGCCGGCGCCGTCGACAAGGCGAGCGCCCAGGTCGCGGCCCCCCGCCGGCCGGGCCGCGCCACCAAGACGCTCTACCTGCTCGACGAGAACCCGGACCGGGCCGCGGCACTGATCGCGCAACTGCGGCAGTATGGCTACCATCCCGAAGCCTTCGTCAGCGCCGAGACATTGATGATCGCGGTGGCGGAGCTGGAGCCGGTCGTCGTGCTGATCGATGCTAGCGGCGACGGCGCCCCGGACCGGGCGATCGCAGCGGTCACCCAGCTCAACGCCGATCGCGAACCCCGGATCCCGACGGTCCTGCTTGCCGGGCGCGGCGACATGAGCACGCGCCTTGCGGCGGTCCGCGCCGGCATCGAGATTTTCCTGCCCTGGCCGGCCGAGGTGTCGGAACTGGTCAACCGGCTCGATCAGCTGGCGACGCTCGACGACCAGGCGCCCTATCGGGTGCTGGTGCTGGGCGCGGATTCGATCGACGCCAACCGGACCGCGGCCTTGCTCGAAGCAGTCGGCATGCGCACGCGCGTCGCCCCCTCAGCGATGCGCATTCTCGAAACGCTGACCGATTTCCCACCCGACATGCTCGTTCTGGATGCAGCACTCGCCGACTGCACGGGCATGGAGCTTGCGGCACTCATCCGGCAGTTTCCCGCCTGGTCGGGCCTGCCCATCCTGTTCCTGGCGAGCGCTGCCGAGGTCGAGCGCCAATTGTCATCGGCCAGCGCCGACGCCGACGATTTCATGGTGAAGCCGGTTCCGCCCAAACGGCTGCGCGCCGCCGTCGCCGCCCGCGCGGAGAAGCGGCGCACCTTCAGCATCCTGGTGGCGCAGGACCCGCTGACCGGGCTCATGACCCATCGCGTGTTCGACCGCCGGATCGAGGCCGAGGTGGCGCGGGCCAGCCGGATGGAGCGGCCGCTCAGCCTCGCCATCCTGGATATCGACCGGTTCCGCGCCCTGAACGAGCGCCACGGCTATCCGGTCGGCGACGGCATCCTGCGGAGCCTGGCGCTGCTGTTGCGCCGGCGCCTGCGGCGCAGCGACCTCATCGGCCGGTTCGGCGGCGACCGCATTGCCGTGCTGCTGCCAGAAACCGAGGCCGAAATGGCCGAGGACCTGTTCGACCGCATCCGCCTGGCCTTCGCCAGCATGACCCACGGCGGCTCGGACGTGGCGGCGACAGCGACCTTCAGCACCGGCATCGCGGCGGCCCGTGTCGGCCGTCCCCCGGCCGAGCTGACCCGCGCAGCGGAATTGGCGCTCTTCGAAGCGAAAAAGGCGGGCGAAGGCGCGATCCGGCTCGAAGAGGACTGATCGCGATCCGGCTCCAATCAAATATTTAGAGTGCGATTCACGCATTGGCTGGTTCCAGCCAAAGCGACCGCGCCCTAGGAGCTGTGGACTCTAGGGATTGAACGAAACCGATCTGAACGACCTGGGCAGAGAAACGGTGGTTTTCTTACCACCCTTTGATGCAGGAGCCGGTCCTCGTCAACCCTTGGCTTTCGTGGTAAGAAAACCCGGTCAGACAGTCATCGGCAGCAATCGCGGCGATTAGACGGGTTTGCTGCCCGCCGGAGGGTTCCGGACATGCTGATCGGCTATGCCCGCGTCTCGACGGAGGACCAGCAGCTCGACCTGCAGCGCGATGCGCTGAGGCAGGCCGGCTGCGAGCAGATCTTCGAGGATCGGGCGAGCGGCGCCAAGGCGGAGCGGCCGGGTCTGGCAGCGGCAATGGCATTCGCACGGTCTGGCACAGTGCCTGCATAATGGTGCCGGAACGCGAGCGCGATCTCGGCCGCCATTTGAGGGCGTGCCGCATGGACCCCGAAGTCGAAGCCCTGAGTGCACTCATTCCGACAGTCCGGGAATGTCACGATGAGAGATCCCGGCGAGCCGATCAACGGTGCGGGCCGGGATGTGACACGATAATCTTTCCGTCGCTTGCCCATCGTCAGAGCAGCGCCTCATAAAGCTCGTCGACCGAGGCCTCGATGACCGAGAGATCGGTCGCCACGACCCGCAAATAAATCGCGGTCGTGGCCAGATCGGCATGGCCGAGCAGGGTTTGCAGGGTGAGTAGCGGATTGAGCTCAGCACCTTGAGCGGCCTGACGCCGCAAGAAGGCGGCCAGTTCCTGGATGGCACCGCTCCTCAGGCAGGAGATCCAGTCGAAGCCGGCCGGTCGGACATCCTCGCGGATGCGCGCGCTGGTCAGCATCCCGCGGTCGCCGACCAGTACCACGCGGTCGAGGGCGAAGCGCTGCTTCAGCTTGGCCACCTGGTCGGTGAGCGTGGCAGGATCGGCCGTGTTGCCGTCGAACTCAACCGTCCAACTTGCATCCGAAGCCAGCGGCCCCTATCTCCCTATTGTCGAAAATGGTGGACCGGTCTGGTAAGCCCCGGTCAGCTTCCGTATGCGCGGAAAGCCCCAATCCAGCCCAGCAGGGCCGCGGACCACGACGGAAGGCGGACGCATGCCGTCTTCCCGTCGGAAGGTCACGGCACGCGGCTGCCCTCAAGCGCATCGTCCGTCCATATCCCGGGAAGCGGTCTCGCGTCCTTCGCTGTGCCTTCGGCATATCGGGAAAAGGACGAACCACCCGTGCAAGATACACAAGTACTGATCATCGGCGGCAGCCTTGTCGGGCTGTCTGCAGCACTGTTCCTGTCATGGCGGGACGTGCCGACCATCCTGGTCGAGAAGCATCGCGGCAGCGCGCCGCACCCGCGCGCAACCGGGTTCACCGAACGCACGCTCGAGTATTTCCGCGCCGTCGGACTCGCCGATCAGGTGCCGCAGGTCGCACCCGGCACCCGGCTGCGCCGCGTCAAGGCGGAGAGTCTGTCCGGCCGCTGGCACGAAGAAACAGCCTGGACGCCGGGTGAGCAGGCGGAACGCCCGGGGACGGCATCGCCCTGCACCGGCGCCACGATTGCACAGGACAGACTCGAACCCCTGCTGCGCGCGGCCGCGATCGAGCGCGGCGCCGACCTGCGACTTGGTACGGAGCTATTGTCGTTCGAACAGGATGGTGAGGGCGTCCTCGCGCGCGTCCGCCATTGCGACAGCGGCGAGGCATACGTCATTCGCGCCAGCTACATGATCGCGGCGGACGGTGCCGGCAGCCCCGTTCGCGAAGCGCTCGGCATCGCGCGCCGAGGTGTGGGCCATCTGCGCACCTTGCGCAGCGTGCTGTTCCGCTGCCCCGAGGCAGACAGCTTTCTTGCGCGGGGCGTGCAGCAGTTCGAGATCGAGCAGCCGGGGTTCCGCGCCTTCCTGACGACCTATGGCGACGGTCGCTGGGTGCTGATGTTCGACGATGATCAGGAGCGCGCCGATGCGGACTTGGCCGACATGGTCGGCAAGGCCCTGGGGCGCGACATGGCGTTCGAGCTGCTCGCCACCGGCCGCTGGGAGATGGCCGGTCGCATCGCCGAGCGATACAGCCATGGCCACATCTTCCTCGCCGGAGATGCGGCGCATCAGCTGCCGCCGACGCGCGGCGGATTTGGCGCCAATACCGGTATCGACGACGCCTACAATCTGGCCTGGAAGCTGGAATGGGTCATGAGCGGGAGGTCGAGCCCTGTGTTGCTCGATACGTACAGTGACGAGCGTCAGCCGGTCGGCTGGCTCCGACACCAGCAGACCTTCGCGCGCCCCGACTATGCGCCATGGGCCGGCAATGCGCTGCAGGGCGAACCGCTTTATGGCAACGAGGCGATGGAACTGGGGCAACTGATGCGGTCCGCCGCCGTCATAGGCGCCAGCCTCGACCTGCCGCCGGCCGCGCATCCGGACGCATGGGCCGGACAACCGGGAACGCGCGCGCCGCACATCCCGATCAAGCGAGCGGGCGAGACGATCTCGACGATCGACCTGTTCACCCGCGAGTTCACGTTGATCTCGCAAGATCGCCGCTGGATCGCAGCGGCGCAACATGCGGCGTCCGCCCTGGCCATCAACATCGAGACCGTGCTGGTCGGCGAGGACGTGTTGTTCCCGGTATCGGACGCCTTTGGACGGCACTTCGGTGTCGCCCATGACGGCGCATCGCTTGTACGCCCGGATGGCATCATCGCATGGCGCTCGACGTGCGGTCATGAAGAGCGCGCGGCGTGCCTTCGCGATGCGCTGTCGACTATCGCTGCTTTGCGCGGGCGATAGGCGGGAGGCAGAGATGATGCAGACGGTGCAGACCGGTAACATGGGTAACAGAATGGACCGGACGGATGGGTGACAAGACACAGTCGGCAACCGCTCTGGGGCCTGCTCGGCCGATGACGTCTCACAACTTGACGGCTAGCACTACTTTGGCAGATTTGATTTTCGACGTCGGTTTTGGGATTGAACTACAATCCCCATAGCGCGCCCGCCATCCCGCGGCTTCGCTCAATCCGGCTTCAATGAGGTCGCGATCTCGCGCGCCATCGACAGCACAGCCGCGCGACCTCACAGAAGCCCCCAGATTCCCAAACGACTTCAATCATGATTCAAGACTGCTTTTGGGGAGGCAGTCTTGCGCGTGATGGATCGTTTGGTACTGAGCGATTTGGCTTGGGAGAGGATGGCACCGCTGATCATCGGCCGGCCTGATCAAAAGGGTTCGACGGGTCGAGACAACCGGATGTTCGTCGAGGGCGTCCTGTGGATCGTGCGGACCGGTTCGCCTTGGCGGGATCTTCTCGAGGTCTTCGGCGATTGGAACAGCGTCTTCAGCCGCTGGAGCCGCAAAGGTGTCTGGTGGCGCATCTTCGAGGCGATGTCCGGCGATCCGGACTTCGAGTACCTGATCGTCGACTCGACCATCATTCGCGCCCACCAGCACGCGTCGGGGGCAAAAAAGGGGGGCCTGAAGATAAGGCCATCGGTCGCTCCCGTGGAGGCCTGAGCACCAAGATCCACATGGCCGTGCGGGAGCTCGGATGTCCCGTGCGCTTCACGCTTACAGCTGGCCAGAAAGGCGATGCGCCGCAGGCTGGGCCTTTGATCGAGGGCCTGCCCGCCGAGGTGGTCATGGCCGACACCGCCTATGATGCCGACCACTTCCGCCAGGCGATCGTCGACAAGGGGGCGATCGCCGTCATCCCCAACAACCCGTCCCGAGCCCAGAAGCATCCGCTCGACAAGCATCTCTAAGCCCAGCGACACCTCGTCGAATGCTGCTTCTCAAAGCTCAAGCAGTTCCGGCGCGTCGCCACCCGCTTCGAAAAGACTGCCCGAAACTACCTCGCCGTCGTCACCCTCGCAGCCATCGTGCTTTGGCTCCGGTAAGTGTCCACAGCTCCTAGACCGGCGCCTGCTGAATCGTCACCATGGCGCCCATGTTCACCTTCGCCCCCGCCGCCGAGAGCGACTTCGAGCGGCTGCTCCTGATCCGCCATGCCGCCATGCGCCCCTCGCTCGAACGGGTCGGTCGCTGGCATCCTCTGCGCGCCCGCAACCGGTTCCGCGCCGCGTTCCAGCCGGGCGAGACGCGCCTTATCCTGGTCGGCGACGCGCTCGCCGGCTGCGTCGCCCTCAAGCCGCAGGGGGACGCGCTCGAGCTCGACCAGTTCTACGTGGATCCGCATTTCCAAGGCGCCGGGCTGGGCTCGGCCGTGCTCCGCCGCCTGCTCGAAGAAGCGGACGCCGCCGGCAAACCGGTGGTGCTGACCGTGCTGCGCGAGAGCGATGCCGTCCGCTTCTACGAGCGCCACGGCTTCGCTGAGACCGGTGCGGAGGATTGGGATCTGTTCTATCGGCGGCCGGTTCCCGTCGCACGTTGACCGCGCGCAGTGAAGCTCGCGCCTGCGTCACATAGCCTTCCCGGTCAAACTTGAGCGATGATTCGAAAAATGATATTGTAACATTAACTTAACAAGTCATCAGCAAGATGACGATAGCAGGGAGGCAGGACCATGGCCGTTACCGCCATACATGGTCAACTTTCGGATTCCCAGCACAACGCAGAACTGCGCAAGGCGGTAATCGCTGCCACTGTCGGAACGACGATAGAATGGTACGATTTCTTCATATACGGCACCGCAGCCGGGCTGGTGTTTCCGAAACTCTTCTTTCCTAACGAGGACCCACTGACGGGCACACTGGCTGCGTTCAGCACCTATTTCGTCGGATTCGTCGGACGGCCGATCGGGGCCGCGATCTTCGGGCACTATGGCGACCGGATCGGCCGCAAGGCGACGCTCATTGTCACACTGTTGCTGATGGGTATCGCGACCTTCCTGGTCGCGTTCGTGCCGAGCTATAGCTCGATCGGCATCTGGGGTGCCGTCATCCTGACCGTCCTGCGCATGCTGCAGGGCATCGGCGTCGGCGGCGAATGGGGCGGCTCGGTGCTGATCTCGATGGAATGGGCGCGCGGCCACGGCCGCCGCGGCTTCATCGCCTCGTGGCCGCAATTCGGCGTGCCGTCGGGCCTGTTCCTGTCGAACCTGGTGATCCTCGGCTTCAGCGCCTGGTCAGGACCGGACTTCCTCACTTGGGGCTGGCGCGTGCCCTTCCTGCTCAGCATCGTGCTGATCGGCATCGGGCTGTGGATCCGGCTCGGCATCCTCGAGACCCCCATCTTCCAGCAGCTCGTCGAGGAGAAGCGCATCGAGCGCGCGCCGATCGTCGAGGTGGTGAAAAAGCAACCGCGCGAGATCATCCTGTCCGCGCTGCTGCGCATGGCCGAGCAGGCGCCGTTCTATATCTTCACCGCCTTCATCTTCGCTTATGGCGTCAGCACGCTCAAGATGTCGCGCGAGCTGATCCTGACCGCCGTGCTCGTGGCTTCGTGCGTATCCTTCTTCACCATTCCGCTGGCGGGCTACGCCTCCGACCTGATCGGCCGGCGGCGGATGTACCTGATCGGTGCAGCCGTGACCGGCGTGTTCGGCTTCCTCTATTTCGCCATGGTGGACAGCGGCGCATCGGCCTTGGTGTTCATCGCCATCGTGCTTTCGCTCATCCCGCATGACCTGCAGTACGGGCCTCAGGCCGCGCTCATCGCCGAGGCCTTCACGCCGCGCCTGCGCTACAGCGGCTCGTCGCTGGGATATCAGCTCGCCTCGGTCATCGCCGGCGGCCCAGCCCCGCTCATCGCGACCGCATTGTTCGCCGCCTATCACTCAGGCTACGCCATCGCGATCTATATCGCGGCGTGCTCCATCGTCAGCCTGATCTCGGCCGCCCTGATGCCGGACTACACGGGTAAGGACATCTCGGCGGAATACGACCGCGTCACCTAGCGAGCCCACCTAACGAGAAGGGGCCCTGACGGCCGTCGCCTCGATCTCGACCAGCGCCTGGCGTTCGACCAGGCGCCGGACTTCGACCACAGCCATCGCCGGGAAATGCCGGCCCATGATCCGGCGGTAGGCAGCGCCGATCTCAGCCTGGTGCGCCAGGTAATCCTCGACATCGACCAGATACCAGGTGAGCCGCGTAATGTCGCCCGGCCCCGCCCCGGCCTCGGCGAGTACGGCGAGGATGTTCTCCAGCGCCTGTCCGATCTGGGCCGGCAGGCCGTCGGCGAAGCGCCCGCCCACGTCCCAGCCGATCTGGCCGCCGACGAAGATGGTTTCGCCCGACGCAGCGACGCCGTTCGCATAGCCCTTGGGCTTGGGCCAGCCGGGCGGCTGCAGGAACCGGAGCCCGCTCATGGCGCCACCTCCTGCAGGGTCTGGCCCTGTAGAATCTGCCGGGCGATGATCAGCTTCTGCACCTCGCTTGCCCCCTCGTAGATCCTGAGCGCGCGGATCTCGCGGTACAGTTCCTCGACCTTGACGCCCTGCTTGACCCCCAGGCCGCCGAAGATCTGCACCGCCTCGTCGATGACGCGCTGGGCCGCCTCGGTCGCGTAGAGCTTCGCCATCGCCGCCTCGCGCGTGATCCGCTGCCGCCGGACATCGCGGGTCCAGGCGGCACGGTAGACCAGCAGGGCGGCGGCATCGATCTCGAGCGCCATGTCGGCGAACTTCGCCTGGATCAGCTGCTGCTCGGCCAAGGGCTTGCCGCCGATGATCCGCGTCTTCGCCCGCGCCACCGCCTCGTCGAGCGCGCACCGCGCCATGCCGAGCGCTGCGGCCCCCACCGTCGGGCGGAAGACGTCGAGCGTCGCCATGGCGATCTTGAAGCCCTCGCCCGGCTGGCCCAAGAGCGCCGTATCGGGCACGACACAACCGTCAAAGCGCAGGGTCGCGAGCGGATGAGGGGCGATCACCTCGATCCGCTCGGCGATCTCGAGCCCGGGTGTCCGGGCGTCGACGACGAAGGCCGCGATACCCTTCGTGCCCGGCACACCGTCCACGCGCGCGAACACGACATAATGGTCCGCGATGCCGCCATTCGAGATCCAGGTCTTGAGCCCGTCGAGCCGCCAGCCGCCGGCGACGCGCGTGGCGGCCATGGTCATGGCGGCGACGTCGGAGCCGGCATCGGGCTCCGACAGCGCGAAGGCGGCGATGGCATGGCCGGCGCGCACGGCCGGCAGATAGCGTTCACGCTGCGCTTCGGTGCCGAACAACGTGATCGAGCCCGTGCCGAGCCCCTGCATGGCAAAGGCGAAATCGGCCAAGGCCGAATGGCGCGCCAGGATCTCGCGCACCAGGCACAGGCTGCGCACGTCGAGCGCGTCGGCGCCCTGCGCATTGGTACCGGCCTCAGGCACCGCCTCGGCGAGGAAGCCCGCGGAGCCGAGCGCCGTCACGAGCGCCCGACAGGTCCGGTCGAGATCGCCGTGCGGCAGGTTGTCGACCATGCCGCCCGCCCAGGCCTCGAGCCGCTCGGCGAGGCGGCGGTGCCGGTCCTCGAAGAACGGCCAGGAAAGGAAGCTCTTGTCGGCCATCAATTGCCCTCGAACTTCGGCTGCTGCTTCTGGGCGAATGCTTCGTAGGCCCGGCGGAAGTCGCCCGTCGCCATGCAGAGCGCCTGAGCCTGCGCCTCGGCCTCGATCGCGGTGTCGAGATCCATGGCCCATTCGCGGTGCAGCATGGTCTTGGTCATGCCATGGGCGAAGGTCGGACCGTCGGCGAGCCGCGCCGCCATGGCCTGGACGTCGGCCACAAGGCTCTCGCGTGGCAGCAGTCCGTTGAAGAAGCCCCAGCGCTCGGCCTCGACGCCGCCGAGGTTGCGGCCGGTATAAAGCAGCTCGGCTGCCCGGCCCTGGCCGATGATGCGCGGCAGGAGCGCGCAGGCGCCCATGTCGCAGCCGGCGAGGCCGACGCGGGTGAACAGGAACGCGACCTTGGCCTCGGCCGTGCCGTAGCGCAGGTCGGACGCCATGGCCAGGATGGCACCGGCTCCGGCGCAAACGCCGTCGATCGCGGCATAGATCGGCTGCGGGCACGCACGCATCGCCTTGACCAGGCCGCCGGTCATGCGCGTGAAAGCCAAGAGCTCCGGCATCTTCATTTCGGTCAGCGGGCCGATGATCTCGAACACGTCGCCGCCCGAGGAGAAATTGCCGCCGGCGCCCGTGATAACCACCACCTTGACGTCGTCGGCCGAGGCCAGCGCCCGGAACGTGTCGCGCAGTTCGGCATAAGACTCGAAGGTGAGCGGGTTCTTCCGCTCTGGCCGGTTGAGCGTGATGGTCGCGACCTTGCCGTCGAGCCGACACAGGAAATGTTGGGGCGTGAAATCGCGGAAATTCATCACATCACCTCGCCGCCGGCGACGATCAGGGACTGGCCGGTCATGGCGGCAGCCTCGCGCCGGCACAGGAAAGCGACCGCGTCGGCCACCTCGTCGGGTTGAATCAGGCGTTCCTGCGGATTGTAGCCGGCGAAATGGGCGCGCGCCTCTTCGACGCTGCGCCCAGTCCTGGCCTCGATCACCTCGGCCGCGCGCTGGACCAGGTCGGTGTCCGTGAAGCCCGGGCAGACCGCGTTGACCGTGACTCCGGTCTTCGCAGTCTCCAGCGCCAGCGCGCGCGTCAGCCCAACGAGCCCGTGCTTCGCCGCGCAATAGGCGGATGCATAGGCATAGCCCTTCAAGCCGGCGGTCGAGGCGATATTGACGATGCGGCCCCAGCGACGCGCCAGCATGCCGGGCAGCGCCAGGCGGCAGGTGTGATAGGCGGCGGTCAAGTTGAGGGCCAGCATCGCGTTCCAGTCGCCCGGCTCGAGCTTGCCGAACGGCTTGGTCAGTGCTCCGCCCGCATTGTTCACCAGGATGTCGAAATGACCGATCAGCGCGAAGGCATGCTCGAGCGTCGCCGTGTCGGTCACGTCGGCGACGGCATGGGAGCAGTCGAGCGTCTCGGCCGCCGCCTCGAGCGCCGCGGTGTCGCGGCCCATGAGGACGAGGTCCGCCCCTTCATCCCGCAGCCGGCGGGCAACCGCGAGACCGATGCCCTTGGCCCCGCCGGTCACGACCGCACTCAAACCCTCCAAAGGCCTGTCGCTCATGGTGCCGCTCCCTCCTGGCTGCGCGCCAGAAGCCGTTCGAGTTGCGCCTTGCCGGCGAGATAGGGTTTCGGCCAGACCTGCGCGCCATGCCCAAGCTGCGCCGCGGCGTGCAGGGTCCAGTGCGGATCGGAGAGATGCGGCCTGGCGAGCGCCACCAGGTCGGCCCGTCCGGCCGACAGGATCGAGTTCGCCTGGTCCGCCTCGGTGATGTTGCCGACCGCCATGGTCGCAATCCCGGCCTCGTTGCGGATCCGGTCAGCAAACGGCGTCTGGAACATGCGGCCGTAGACCGGTTGCGCCCGGACCGAGGTCTGGCCGGCCGAGACGTCGATCAGGTCGGCGCCGGCCGCCCGGAACGCGCGCGCGATCTCGACCGCGTCCTCCGGCGTGATGCCGTCCGGGACCCAGTCCGTCGCCGAGATGCGCACCGACATCGGCTTCTCCGCCGGCCAGGCCGCGCGCATCGCCCGGAACACCTCGAGCGGGAATCGCAGCCGGTTCTCCAGGCTACCGCCGTATTCGTCGGTGCGCCGGTTGGTGAGCGGCGAGATGAAGGACGACAGCAGGTAGCCGTGGGCGGCATGCAGCTCGACCATATCGAACCCGGCTGCCGCGCCGCGCCGGGTCGCGGCCACGAACGCGTCCAGCACCGCCTCCATTTCGGCGTGGGTCATCGGCCGCGGCACCTGGTTCAGCGGGCTCCAGGCGACCGCCGACGGCGCCATCACCGGCCAGTTGCCGGCGTCGAGCGGCTCGTCCATGCCCTCCCAGCCGAGCTTGGTCGAACCCTTCGGCCCGGAATGGCCGAGCTGCAGGCAGATCTTCGCCGCCGACTGGCCATGGACGAAATCGGTGATACGCCGCCAGGCCTGCGCCTGGTCGTCGTTCCACAGCCCCGCGCAGCCTGGCGTGATCCGGCCCTCGGGTGTCACACAGGTCATCTCGGTGAAGACGAGCCCGGCGCCACCCAGCGCGCGGGCGCCCAGATGCACCAGATGGAAATCGCCCGGCACGCCGTCCGTGGCGCTGTACATCGCCATGGGCGAGACGACGATGCGGTTTTCGAGCCTGAGGCCGCGCAGCGTGAACGGCAGGAACATCGGCGCCAAGGGTCGATCAATGCCTGCCCGCCCGCCGAGCCAGCGCTCGATGCCCTCGACATAGGCCCGGTCCCTGAGACGCAGGTTCTCGTGGCTGACGCGCTGGCTGCGGGTCAAGAGCGAATAGGCGAACTGCTCCGGCTCCAAGCGCGCATAGCGGTCGACATGCTCGAACCATTCGGTCGAGTTGCGCGCGGCCGACTGGATCTTCAGCACCTCGACGCGCCGCTCGGCCTCGTAGGCGGCCAGTACCGCCGGCACGTCGTTGCCCAGGCGCCGGAATGCCCCGGCAAGCGCGATCGCGTCCTCGAGTGCCAGCTTCGTGCCGGAGCCGATCGAGAAATGCGCCGAATGCGCCGCATCGCCCATCAGCACCAGATTGCCCTTGATCCAGGTCTCGTTCGAGACGCGCGGGAAACTGATCCAGTCGGAGCCCTTGAGGTGGCGGCTGTTCGCCATCAGCGCCTCACCGTCGAGCCAGGGCGCGAACAGCTGCTCGCAGAAGGCGGTGGTGGCGGCCGTGTCGGCGCCCTCCAGCCCGGCGGCCCGCCAGGTCTCCTCGCGCGTTTCGACGATGAAGGTCGAGGTCTCGCGGTCGAAGCGATAGGCGTGCGCCTGGAACCAGCCCCATTCGGTCTCGACGAAGATGAAGGTGAACGCGTCGAACCGCTTGTGGGTGCCGAGCCAGACGAACTTGTTCGCCTGCAGCGTGATCTGCGGCCGGAAATGCGCCGCGTGTGCCGTGCGGATCCGGCTGTTGATGCCGTCGGAGGCAACGATCAGGTCGGCATCGGCGAACGCCTCGAGGTCGCTCACCTCCGTCTCGAAGACGAGCCGGACGCCGAGCTCGGCCGCGCGATCCTGCAGGATCGCGAGCAGATGCCGGCGCGCGATGCCGCAGAAGCCGTGGCCGCCCGACGTGATGCAGCGGCCCTTGAAATGGATGTCGATGTCGTCCCAATGGGCGAAGCTGTCGATGATCCGTTCCTGGCTCGTCGTATCGCCGCCCTTCAGGTTCTCCAACGTCTGGTCGGAGAACACGACACCCCAGCCGAACGTGTCGTGCGGCCGGTTGCGCTCATAGACCGTGACGTCATGCGCCGGGTCGACCTTCTTCATCAGGATGGCGAAATAAAGCCCGGCCGGGCCGCCACCGACGCAGACGATCTTCATGGAGCATCCTCCGCAAAGAATTTCGGATTGGAAGTAGTTTTCATGCCGCCCGCTCCCGAACGGACTGCTTGAGCTTGCCCAGGAGCTCGAGCAGCAAGACCATCTCGGCGCGGGTCAGCCCGGCCAT
The DNA here is from genome assembly GCF_014643535.1 of Aliidongia dinghuensis. Lineage (NCBI taxonomy): Bacteria > Pseudomonadati > Pseudomonadota > Alphaproteobacteria > Rhodospirillales > Dongiaceae > Aliidongia > Aliidongia dinghuensis. The sequence goes on from NZ_BMJQ01000014.1 coordinate 85,963, forward strand.
GAGCCCATCGATCCAAGCCTGGTGAGTGGGTGCCATGGCGGCGAACAGCCGGGCACCCGCGGCGGTCGCCTGGATGAGCGCACTGCGGCCGTCGGCGGGGTTCGCCCGCCGCGCGACCAGCCCGTCCCTCGCCATGGCGTCGACGAGGCCGGTGACGTTGCCGTTGGACACCATGAGGCGCGACGAGAGCGCGCTCAAGGTCAGGCCATCCGGCGCCCGGTCGAGCTGGGCCAGCACGTCGAAGCGCGGCAGCGTCGTTTGGAACTCAGTCCGGAGCCGGCCGCGCACCTGGTCTTCGATCAGTTCGGTGCAGGTCAGGAGCCGGAGCCAGAGGCGCAGCTGCAGCCGATCGTCCTCGGCCACGGCGCTCTCCCGATCGGGGCTCACGGCAGGATCCACGTCGAGCAGCATGACGCCTCCCTATATATTTTATGTCTAAAATATATTGCCGTTCGAGTGAGGTCAAGGCGCCCGTTCCACCAACAGGCTCGCCTGCTGCGCCCGGTCGATCGATTTGCCGGATGCGCACGGAATAAATCCCGCGAAGTCGAGTCGTGGAGGGACGGATCAGGCGGTCACGGACAGGGGCGGCCGCCGCACATCGATCCGCATTGCATTCAAACAAGCCCTGACGGGAGAGTTCGATGATCGAAAAACCACGCTCCGATCGAAGAGCCTTTCTTAAGACCGGCGCCTTTGCCGGCGCTGCGCTGGTTGCCGGCGCACCGGGTTCGATCTCTCAGGCCTCGGCGGCCCCATTCGGCGGGATATCACGGGGTGATGCCGCGATCCTCCGCTTCCTTTGCGCGGCCGAGATCATCGAGACCGATATGTGGCTGCAATATGCCGAGCTCGGCGGGACCCAGGACAGCGAGCTTCCCGGCCTGCCGACCGGCGGCAGCCCGGCCTACACCGCTGCGCTCAGCAACCTCGACAGCGACATGGCCCAGTATATCCATGACAACACCGAGGACGAGCTCACCCACGAGACCTTCATCAACGCCTACCTGGTTTCCAAGGGGGCGCACCCGGTCAGCCTCGATGCATTCCGCACCTTGCCCAGCAGCAAGGCGACCGGCGCCAACCAGATCGGCCGGCTGACGAACCTCATGAAGCTCACGGTCGATACGAGCTGGTACACGCGCTATCGCAGCCGCGACTTCAACCCCGATCTCGACCCGCTGCACAAGTTCGCCAATGCAGTGCCGAGCCTGGCGAACGGGCAGTTCCCCGGCATTCCCCGCAGCGACGCCGACCTCACACCGCAGGGGCACATCCAAGCCATCGCGAACACAGCGGGCTTCCACTTCGCGCAGATCGAGCAAGGGGGCACCAGCCTTTATCCGGGCCTGGCCCTGCACGTGAGCAATCCGGAGGTGCTGCGCGTCGTGCTCAGCATCGGCGGGACCGAGGTCTGCCATTTCCAGACCTGGCACGACAAGGCCGGCAACGCGGTTTCCGATCCGCTGGCGCCGTTGACCGACCCGACCAATCCCGCGCTCGTGTTCCCGAACCTCAACGTCAATCCGGGGGGCGAGGACTTCCAGACCAACCTGATCATGCCCGAGCCCTGCCCGTTCCTCAGGCCCGGCCTGCCGCGGGTCTCGATCATCCGGCCGGTTGCCACGTCCGGCGCGGCGATGGCAGCACTCAAGGGGCTGACCGGGATGGGCATCTTCATCGGGCAGTCGAAGCAGTTCTTCGAGTTCCTGCAGGATCTGGCCGAGGACGCCGACGCGGCCCGACGGCACGAGCAGGACGATTGAACTCGCCCTGACCTCGCCCGAGGCGGCGCCCGAAACGGTGGCTGCCTCGGGCTTTCTACTCCGCCGCGCGCACTTCCTCGACCGGCTGCAGCGGCTCCGCCGCTGCCGGCTGGCCGGCGTGGACCACGACCGAGGACTGGATGTTGCTCGCGAACGGGATGTTCGCCTCCGCGAAGGCCAGCTCGATCCGCCGGTAGGCCTCAGTGCGCACCTCGAACTGCTTGCCGGGCGGCGTCTGCACCTTGCAGCGGAAGATCTTGGCGCCGGGCTGGATACGATAGAGCTTGGCCTTCAAGGGCGACATGATGAACGGCGCCAGCTCCTCGTGCTCGAGCATCTCGAGCCCGATACGCTTCACGATGCGGCGCACCTGCTCGCTCTCGACGTCGATCGGCAGCGGGATCTCGAACTTGTCGATGACCCAGTCGCGCGAGTTGTTGCGCACGCTGCCGAGCGAGCCGTAGGGCACGAAATGCAGCGGCCCATTCTGGTGGCGCAGCGCCACGGTGCGGAACGTGATCTTCTCGACCGTGCCCTTGGCCGTGCCGGCCTCGATATAGTCGCCGATGCGGAACACGTCCTCGATCAGGAAGAAGGCGCCGGAGAACAGGTCCTTGACCAGCGTCTGGGCGCCGAACCCGATGGCGATACCGACCACGCCGGCCGACGCCAGGAGCGGCCCGATATTGAGACCCAGGACCGAGAACGCCCACATGAGCGCCACGACTGCGATCACGATCATGCCGATCGAGCGCAGCAGCGGCTGAACCGTGCTGGCCCGGCTGCCCGGCCCGTTGACCTCGCGGCTCAAGGCGACGGCGAGCCCGGTCTCGAACAGGCGCCAGACGTACCAGCCGATGAGCAGGGTGATGCCGGCGTCGAACAGGACGCCCACGAAGGTTCGGGCGTCGCGCGCGCCCAGGATGCGGATGAAGTCGAACGACCAGAGCCGCGCCAGGAACGCGCCGGCGGCGATCAGCAACACCCAGGAGGCGGCGTAGTGCAGCACGTCCGTGAAGGCGTCGGTCGCGCGGATCTGTTCGTCGGTGCCCTGTTGGGAGCTGGCGGTCCGTGCCACCGCCTGCAGCGGCTCGCCCTCCTCGCCCGGCACGAAGATCATCTGCTGGGCGGCCGTCCGGCGCAGCAGCCGCGCCTTCACCTGGCGGAGCGCCAGCGCGATCATGCTGTCGAAAGCCGGCATGGCGGCGAGCACGATGAGCGTGCCCAGCACCCGGTCAAACGGTGGCAGCGGCAGCAGCAGCACGCCCAGGACCCAGGTGGCGCCCAGCCCGAACACGCTCAGCACGGCAAGCGAGTGCCAGTAACGCGCGAAGCCCGTCAAATGCGGGCGCAGCTTGTGCAGCGCGCGCAGGCACATGTAGCCGACGACGAAGCTCGTCGTGATGATGATGAGATGCGGCAGCCCGTCGCCGAACCACAGGAAATAGAGTCCTTCGGCGACGAGATAGGGCCCCATGGCGACCGCGACGATGCGCGCCAGCGTGGCGCGGGCGCGGTGCGCCTCCGCATCGTCGATCGGCACCATGCGCAGGTTCGGCCGGTCGGCCGCGAACGGCTGGCTCAGGATGATGAAGGCCGCCCAGCCGACCGTCGTGCTCTGGATGAACGCGTTGGCGAAACCCTGGAACACGTCGGTCGCGGGGAAGATCAGCCCGTGCGCGGTGAAGCAGAGATTGTAGAGCAGGCCGCTGCCGATCAGGAAGGCTGCCGGCGGCAGCAGGTCGAGCACCAGCCCCTCGAGGCCGAGCAGGACGCCCTTGCCGGCGCGATCGACCGGGATCTGCGCCAGGCGCCGGCGCTCAGGCCCCGCGAGCCAGAAGACGATCGCAGCACCCAGCAACGCCACGACCAGCATCGCCGCGAGGCAGAACAGCACCCAGCCGGCCGAACCCAGGTCGCCATTGTTGGTAAGCAGCGTCGCCGCCTGGTGCCGCATGCCGGGCGCCTTCACGGCATCGGCGACCATTGTCTTGACCGCCATCCACAGCTCATTCGTCGAATGGCCGAGATGGATCATCATGCGGCCGAACGGCTGGCCGCCGAACGTATGGGTGACGGCACCGTGCGCCGCCTGATCCGCCACCGTTGGATTGGCCGCCGCCGTGGAAGCCGCCGTGGACGCTGCGTCCGCCATCGAGTTTCCTTGACTTAAAGCTACGCCGTCCTTGGCGCAGCATGCGCCGAGACGGGGCAATATGCACGCGCCTGCCGCGGCACGCCTGGACAAGCGCGTGTCTTGCCCCCGAAAATAGGTCGATCCTCGGCCGTCGCAATGCGCTCGGTCGCAAATCCGCTCCCGTCACCGAGAATTGATCCGCCCCCGTGCCGCCCAGGAAGCTCGACTCCATAGACCTCAAGATTTTGGCCGAATTGCAGCGGGACGGGCGCATGACGAACCAGCGCCTGTCCGAGAAGATCGGCCTGTCGCCCCGCCCGTGCCTCGAGCGGGTGCGCCGGCTCGAGGCCGCCGGCCTCATCTCGGGATACCGCGCCGTCGTCGAGATCGGCGAGTTGCCCGACCTCGTCCATGCCTTCGCCGAGATCACGCTGAAGAGCCAGTCGACCCAAGCCCTGGCCGCATTCGAGCGGCATCTGGCCGACTGCGCCGAGGTCGTTGAGTGCGTGCTCGTCGGCGGCCAGTTCGACTATCTGGCGCAAATGGTCTGCGCCGATCTCGCGCGCTACAACGCGCTCACCACCCAATGGCTCGACGACCCGGCGATCGGCGTCGCGCGCATCACCTCCCGTTTCGTCATGAAGCGGGTCCGCCGGTTCGCCGGATATCCGCTCAGTCTCATCGAAAAAGCAGCACAGCAGAACTAGTCACCCACAAGTCGTTTTCGCAGCCGATCCTGTCGCGCGACTCGCGCGCTTCGGCCGCACCTGTTGCGCCTCTCCCCCTAAAATCAAGGAGTTGGCAATCAGAGTGTTGGGGCGGCAGGAGCGGATCATGCACGTGGGCGAGCTCGAGCGACGTTACGGCGCGCAGAATTACCTTCCGATCCCGGTCGTCCTCTCGCGCGGCGAAGGTGTCTGGCTGTGGGACGACCAGGGTCGCAAATATCTCGACATGATGAGCGCCTATTCGGCGGTCAGCCCCGGCCATTCCCATCCGCGCCTGGTGGCGGCACTGGTCGAGCAGGCTCATCGGCTGGCCGTGCCGTCCCGCGCCTTCATGAACGACAAGCTCGGGCCGCTCATGGAACGGCTCGTGAGCCTGACCGGGCTCGACAAGGTGCTGCCGATGAATACCGGCGCCGAGGCTGTCGAGACCGCAATCAAGGCGGCGCGGCGCTGGGCCTATCAGGTGAAGGGCGTGGCCCAGAACCAAGCCGAGATCCTGGTCGCTTCCGGCAATTTCCACGGCCGTACCACGACCATCGTCGGTTTCTCGAGCGAGGATGCCTATCGCCAGGACTTCGGGCCGTTCACGCCGGGCTTCCGCATCCTGCCGTTCGGCGATCTCGCGGCCTTCGAGGCCGCAGTCGGGCCGAACACGGCGGCAATCCTGATCGAGCCGATCCAGGGCGAGGCCGGCATCCGGGTGCCACCGGCCGGCTTCCTCAAGGGGCTGCGGCAACTCTGCGACCGCAAGAACGTGCTGCTGATCCTGGACGAGGTCCAGTCGGGCCTCGGCCGGACCGGCAAGTGGTTCGCCTATCAGCACGAGGACGTGCTGCCGGATGGCGTCATCCTGGGCAAGGCGCTGGGCGGCGGCCTGCTGCCGGTCTCGGCCTTCGTCGGCAAGGCAGAGATCATGGATCTGTTCAACCCAGGCAGCCATGGCTCGACCTTCGGCGGCAACCCGCTCGCCTCCGCCGTGGCGCTCGAGGCGCTCAACGTCATCGAGGACGAGCAGCTCGTCACGCGCAGTGCCGTGCTCGGCCAGCACCTGAAGCAGCGACTGCTGGCGATCGGCTCGCCGGCGATCCGCGATGTGCGCGGCCTCGGGCTCTGGGTCGGCGTCGAGCTCGACCCGGCGCTGGCCGATGCGCGGCGCGTGTGCGAGCGCCTGGCCCAGCGCGGCGTGCTTACCAAGGAAACGCATGAGACGGTGGTGCGCTTCGCCCCGCCGCTCACCATCACTCGGCAGGAACTGGATTGGGGGTTGGACGTGGTAGCAGAAACGATCAACGAGGCGACGCCGAAGGCCGTGGCCGGCCGTATCGTGCCCGCGGGGCACGCCCACGGCGCCGCCGCCCAACGCGCGACCACAGCGGCGTCAAATGGCCCGCATCTGGTGATGTGCCCGCCGGAGCATTACGAGGTCAGCTACAAGATCAATCCCTGGATGGACCCGGCCGCCTGGGCCGTCTCGGCCGAGACGCTCGCCCATGACGCCCGCGTCGGCTGGCAGAAGCTCTACGACACCTATCGCGCGCTCGGCGCCAACATCGAGATCATGCCGGCTCAACCGGGCCTGCCGGACCTGGTGTTTACGGCCAATTGCGCCGTCGTGCTCGACCGCAAGGTCCTGCTCGCGCGCTACAAATGCGCCGAGCGCCAGGGCGAGGAGGCCCATGGCCGCCGCTTCTTCGAAGGGCTGAAGCAGTCGGGCGTGGTCGACGAGATCCACGAGCTGCCGGCGGGCGTGTTCTTCGAAGGCGCCGGCGACTGCTACTGGGACCCGCACCGCCGCATGCTGTGGACCGGCTGGGGCCAGCGCTCCTCGCTCGAGGCACGCACCGCGATCGAGCGGATCTACGGTGTGCCGACGGCATCGCTCAAGCTGGTCGATCCGCGCTTCTACCATCTCGACACCGCGTTCTGCGTGCTGTCGGGCGGCGAGGTGCTCTATGTGCCCGGCGCCTTCACCGAGGAAGGCCGCCAGCTGATGCGCGCCCTGATCGGGCCGGAACGGCTGATCGCGGTCGAGGATGCCGATGCCGAGACGCTCGCCGCCAACTCGGTCGCAGTCGGCCGCGACCTGGTGTTCGGCAGCTGCGGCGCAGCACTCGAAACGCAATTGAACGCCCGCGGCTACACGGTGCACCGCGTGCCGCTCGGCTCGTTCGGCCGTAGCGGCGGCTCGGCCTATTGCCTGACGCTTCGGCTCGACAATTACGCGCTGGCGAGCTGATCCCCCGGCTCAAAGGCGGCGCCTCCCCGGCCCTCGCCCTGTCGGGCCGGGGAGGAGCTTTCAACGGGCGAGCCGTCGCCCCGCGCAGCCGTTGTTAGGGATTGATATGCTTCAGATTCGTCAGTTCGCCGACGATGTAGTGCAAGTGATTGACGTCCCAGCTGTGCTTGTGGAACATCGTCTTCAACAATTTCTCGGACGGATACCAATTCGACGGAATTGGCGCCGTGTAACTGCCGAACATGCCGGGATTCAGATCGTGATCGGCCTCGGCCTGGGCGGATAGAAAATTCTGCCTCGCCCATACCTCGTCAATGATCCCGCGCACGGTGAGGTCCATAACGGCATACTTTGCGCCACCGATCGGCTTCTGCCACGTGCCGTGAGGCCAAATCTGACAAAGCCTTTTATAGTTGGCACTATGCTCGATCGACTTTGATCCATCGTCCTTGCCAAATTTTTTCTTGACGGTTGTGCGAATTTTCTTGAAGGGATTAAACATTCTTTCTGCCCTCTCTTAAGAGATACGGAGCGAAACCTCGATGCAGATTAAAAATGTGTCAGGCAGGCGGCACCTGGATCGGCAAGGAAAGTGAGCCGCCAAACCCGCCCTCGTAAAGTTAAAAATTTGGAAAAATTCTCCGAAAAAATGGGCATTCGCGCCAACCCGGTGCGCCGCCGTGACCGGGCCGAGCTCGATCATGCGCTCACACTCCGAGGCTGCGCCTGACCAATTCGGGGGCCGCGTCGAGATCGGCGCTGTCGCCGCTCCAGATCGTCCGGCCTTTCTCGATGATGACATGGCGGTCGGCAAGCCGCTTCAAGGCCGCCAGGTTCTTGTCGACCACCAGGATCGCCTCGCCTTCCTCCTTCAAGAGCGCCAGACAGCGCCAGATCTCCGCGCGCACCAGCGGCGCCAGCCCCTCGGTCGCCTCGTCCAGGATCAAGAGCCGCGGATTGGTCATGAGCGCGCGGCCGATCGCCAGCATCTGCTGCTCGCCACCCGACAGCGTGCCGGCGCGCTGCCGGCGCCGCTCCTCGAGGCGCGGGAACAGCTGATAGATCCGCCCCAGGTCCCAGGGGTCGGCCCGATCACGGCCAGAGGCGGCGGTCGCCACCAGGTTCTCGTGCACGGTCAGGGTCGGGAACACCCGCCGTCCCTCCGGCACCAGGCCGATGCCGCGCCGCGCGATGCGCTCCGGCGGCAGGCCCGCGATCTCCTTGCCCTGGAACTGGATCGAGCCGGCCCTGGGCGGCGTCAGCCCCATGATGGCGCGGATCGTCGTGGTCTTGCCCATGCCGTTGCGGCCGAGCAGCGTCACGACCTCGCCTGCGCCGACCGAAAACGCAATGTCGAACAGCACCTGGCTCCGGCCGTAGGCTGCCTCGAGGCCTTCGACGACCAGCATCAGACGGTCCCCGCCGCGTCGGCTTCGTCGGTGCCAAGATAGGCTTCGACGACCGCCGGATCGGCGCGGATCGCCGCCGGCGCCCCGGTCGCGATGGCACGGCCATAGACCAGCACCGTCACCCGGTCGGCGAGCGCGAACACGGCGTCCATGTCGTGCTCGACCAGCAGCATCGCGACCCGGCCCTTGAGCTGCTGCAGGAGCCCGGTCATGCGCCGCGTCTCCTCAGGCCCCATGCCGGCCATCGGCTCGTCGAGCAGCAGGAGCTTGGGCTTGGTTGCGAGCGCCATGGCCAGCTCCAGCTGGCGCTGCTCGCCATGAGCGAGCGTGCGCGCCTTCATGTCGGCGCGCGGGCCGAGCCCGATCTCCTCGATCAGCCGGCGGGCCGGGTCTTGCAGCGCCGGCTGGTCCGCGGCCCGCCGCCAGAAGCCCCAATGGCGGCCGAGCCGCGCCTGCACTGCGAGCGCCACATTCTCGACCACAGTGAACTCGGGCAGCACGGCGGTGATCTGGAACGAGCGGACGAGCCCGAGCCGGGCGCGCGCCGCCATGCCGAGCCGGCTCACCTCGCGCCCATCGAAGCGGACCGTGCCCGCGTCGGACGCGAGCTCGCCCGCCAGCTGGGCGATGAGCGTCGACTTGCCGGCGCCGTTCGGCCCGATCACCGCATGACATTCGCCCGGCGTCACGTCGAGCGACAGATCATCGGTCGCGACCAGGCCGCCGAAGCGCTTGACCAGCCCCCGGGCCTCGAGCAGCGCGCTCACGGCCGGTGCCGCCCGGTGAGGACGCCCCAGAGCCCGCCGCGCGCAAACAGGATGAGCGCCACCAGGATCGGCCCCAGTACGATCATCCAATGCTCGGTCCAGGCGGCGAGCCCGGTCTCGAGCAGGATCAGCACGGCCGCCCCCAGCACGGCACCGTAGAGCGTGCCGAGCCCGCCCAGGATGACCATGATCAAAAGGTCGCCGGACTTGGTCCAATGCAAGAGCTCCGGGCTGACGAAGCGCGCCTGGTTCGCCATCAGCGCACCGGCGAGGCCGGCCACCGCGCCTGAGAGCGTGAAGGCCGCGAGCTTGATGCCGTAAGGCCGGATGCCGAGCGCCGCCAGGCGCCGCTCGTTCTCGCGCACGCCGCGGAGCGCCACGCCGAAGCGCGCGTCGAGCAGGCGGCGGGCCAGGATCAGGAACAGGATCAAAAGCACGGCCACGACGTAGTAAAAGCTCATGTCGTCGCGAGTATCGAGGCCGGGCAGGATATTGCGCGGCCGGAAGCTCAGGCCATCGTCACCGCCATAGACCTTGAGCGAGACGAAGAGGAAGAAGAGCATCTGCGCGAAGGCGAGCGTGATCATGATGAAATGCACACCGGCGGTCCTGAGCGACAGCGCGCCGATTGCAAGCGCCGCCACCCCCGCCAGCCCGACCGCGGCCGGCCAGACGACGAGCGCCAGGTTGGAGCCGGGCACGAGGCCCAGGAACGCCGTCTCCTCATGGGCATGGAACGCCAGGATGCCGACTGCATAGCCGCCGATGCCGAAGAAGGCGGCATGGCCGAAGCTCACCATGCCGCCGAAGCCGACAGCCAAGTCGAGGCTCGCCGCCGCGAGGCCCATGATGAGGACGCGCGTGCCGAGCCCGACCAGGAACGGCTGCCCCACGGCCGCGGCCCCCCAGGGGTAGGCCAGGATCAGCACCAGTCCCGCGAGCAGCAGGCAGCGTTCGCGCGTGAGCCTAGCCATGAGCCGGGAACAGCCCCCGCGGCCGCCACAGCAGGATCGCCGCCATCAGTACATAGACCGCCATGGACGAGGCGCCGCCGCCGATTGCGTCGGCCTCGGACGTGCTCATCAAGGTCTTGAGCAGGCCCGGCAGGAAGGCGCGCGTCAGCGTGTCGACCATGCCGACCAGCAGCGCGCCGACGAAGGCGCCGCGCACCGAGCCGATGCCGCCGATGATGATGACGACGAAGGTCAGGATCAGCACCTGCTCGCCCATGCCGACCTGGACCGAGAACACCGGCCCGGCCATGACGCCGGCGAGGCCGGCCAGTAGCGCGCCCAGCCCGAAGACGACCGTATAGATGAGCCGGATGTCGACGCCGAGCGCACGGACCATCTCGCGGTCCGAACTGCCGGCGCGGATCAGCATGCCGAGCCGGGTGCGCGCGACCAGCAGATAGAGCAGGAGCGCCACCAGGAGCCCGACCGCGATGATCGCCAGCCGATAGGCCGGATAGGGCACGCCCGGCAGCAGTTCGACCGAACCCGCGAGCCACGGCGGCACCGCGGCGAACAGCGGCTGGCGGCCGAAGAGCCACGTCGCCGCCTCGTTGAAGAACAGGATGAGGCCGAAGGTCGCCACGACCTGGTCCAGATGGTCGCGTGCGTAGAGCCGGCGCAGCACGGCCGCCTCGATCGCCATGCCGACGACGGCGGTCACGACCATGCCAATCGCGAGCGCGGCCGCGAAGGAACCGGTGGCATTGCCGGCCCAGGCCGCGGTGAAGGCGCCGATCATGTAGAGCGAGCCATGGGCGAGATTGATCAGGCCCATGATGCCGAACACGAGCGTCAGCCCCGCCGCGAGCAGGAACAGCATGATGCCGAATTGCGCCCCATTCAGGATCTGCTCAGCCAGCAGCATGGACGCCGCCGCCCCTCGCCTACATCCCGCCCTCTCCTACATCTTGCACTCGGCCGCGTAGGCGTCGCCGTGCGCCTCGAAGATCTTGCCCATGGTCTTGAGCACGGGCTTGCCGTCGGCGCCCTTCACCACCTTGAGCGCGTACCAGTCTTCGATCGGATGCTGGTTCTGCCCGAACTTGAAGGCGCCGCGCACGGATTGGAAATCGGCCTGCCTCAGCGCTGCACGGAACGCGTCGGCCTTGGCGAGATCGCCGCCGACCGCGCGCAAGGCGCTCGCGACCAGCCGGGCGGTGTCGTAGCCCTGGGCCGCGTAATAGGTCGGCGTGCGATGGAACTTCGCCTCGTAGGCGGCGACGAACGCCTTGCTCGCCGGATTGTCGAAGTCCGAGTTCCAGAAGGACGAGACCTGGACGCCCAGCGCCGCGTCGCCGACCGCGTCGAGCGTGCGCGCATCCATCGACGGCGAGGACACCACCATCGGGATCTTCTCCATGAGCCCGGCCTGGACATATTGCTTGAGGAACGTGATGCCGAGGCCGCCCGGTTCGAACTGGAACACGGCGTCCGGCTTGGCGTCGCGGATCTGCGCCAGCTCCGGCGCGAAATCGGTCTGGTCGAGCTTGGTATAAACCTCGCCCACCACCTGCCCCTTGTAGGCGCGCTTGAACCCGGCCAGCGCATCCTTGCCCGCCTGATAGTTGGGCGCCAGGATGAACATCTTCTTGTAGCCGAGATTGTTCGCATCCTCGCCGGCCGACTCGTGCAGCGAATCGTTCTGCCACGGCACGACGAAATAGTTCTTGTGGCAGTCCTTGCCGGCGAAGTTGGACGGTGCAGCATTCGGCGAAATATAGAAAGCCCCGGCATCGAGGATGTCGGGCACCGTGGCGCCGGCGACGTTCGAGAAGATGATGCCGGTCATGAGCTTGATATGCTCGCTGCCAAGCATGCGCTGGGCGATGTCCTTGGCGTTGCCCGGCTTCAAGCCGTCGTCCGCGACCTCGACCGTGACCGGCACGCCGCCGAGCTTGCCGCCTTCCTGGTCGATCGCGAGCTGGAAACCGTCGCGCACCTCCTCACCCAGATAGCCGCCCGGGCCGGACAGGGTCGTAATCATGCCGATCTTGACCGGATCGGCCGCCCACGCCTGAAACGCCCATATCTGACACGAGACTCCCATCGCCAGCGCGATCGCGCCGAGCGCCCGCTTGCCCGTCCCCGTCATCCCCCTCGCCGTCATCCCCATGGCCCCTGTGCTTGTGTCCCGGGTTGGCACCCGGTTTCGTTACCGTCCAGCAGATCAAACTCGGCCGTCCGCCGCCAGCGAAAACGCGCGTGCCGGGTTACCGCTCCTGCCCGCCGACCGAATGGTCTCGCGCGCAACAGATGCGCCGCGGCCGGACTTGCGGCACGATCCGGCCGCAATCCGCGAGCGACCGCCTGCAGAGGTGACGAAACCGTGCGACATGACATCATGCCGACCGTGGCCCCGGTACCGATCGGCCCAGTGCCGATCGGCCATCCGCTCCGCCGATCGCTCAATGACGAGCTGCATGCGCGCCCCTTCACCATCGTCGAGGCGCCGGAGCATGTGCTGCACCTGGCGATCCTGTCCCGCCCCGGCGGTGGTGCCGAGGACCATCGGCGGCTTGCCCGGGTATGCGCCGGCTTCGGCGTGACGCCGCCCGAGGCCGGCAATCATTTCGCGCATGATTTCGGCCATTTCCGCCTGAAGTGGGAACGCCATACCGAGTTCGCGACCTATACGCTGTTCGCGGCCGGCAGCCGCGCGCTCACCGAGCCCGATCCGCTGCTGGCCCAGTTGCCGGCGGACTGGCTGGAGGCGCTCGGTAGCGATCTGCTCGTCGCTTGCCGCATCGCGGTCGAGCGGCGCGACGCGCCGTCGCTCCCGCACGACGTCGTCGACCGCCTCGGCACCATGCCGCTCGCCGGCAACCGCGTGCTCGGCAACGGCGCCGAGGTCTGGACCGACTTCCGCATTCATGAAGACGGCCTCGCCCGCATCCTGCTGATCGACCTCGACTTGCGCGAGCGCCAGAGCGGGCGGCTGGTCCAGCGCCTGCTCGAAATCGAGACCTATCGCATGATGGCGCTCCTGGGCCTGCCCCACGCCCGTGCCGCGATGGGCACGATCCAGAGCCTGGGCGACGAGATTGCCCGGATCACGGAGGCGATGGCGCGCGAAGACGGTGCGGATGCGGATCGCGCGCTCCTGGCCCGGGTCATGGGGGTGGCCGCCCAGGTCGAGCAGTTGGCGGCGGCGAACGGCTATCGCCTGAGTGCGGCCGCGGCCTATCACGCGCTTGTCGAAGCCCGGCTCGCCGAACTGCGCGAGAGTCGGATCGAGGGCCTGCCGACCTTGAGCGAATTCCTCGACCGCCGCCTTGCGCCGGCCATGGCGACCTGCCGCCACGCGGTCCAGCGCCAGGAGGCGCTGTCGCAGCGGCTCGCTCGTTCGGCCGAGCTGCTGCGCACGCGCGTCGACATCCAGCTCGAGGACCAGAACCGGGCCGTGCTGCAGTCGATGGATCGGCGGGCGCATTTGCAGCTGCGCTTGCAGGAAACGGTCGAGGGCCTGTCGGTCATCGCGATCAGCTATTACCTGATCGCGCTCATCGGCCATGTGCTGAGCGGCGTGGCCGCCGCCGGTATTGCCTTGCCGGCCGAGATCTTGGACGGCGCGCTGGTCCCCGTCGTGCTGTTCCTCGTCGCCCTCGCGGCGCACCGGGTCCGCCGCCGGCTTGCCCGCGACTGACCTTTATCGGCGGTCGAGCAGCGGCCCCAGGCCGAAGTAGGCCGCCAAAACTGACATCGAGCGTCAGCTTTGGCGGCAGCCCGTCAGATGCCTTACTGGTAGGGGTTAGGCGCGTAGTAACCCTGCGGCGGCGGCGGGGGTGGCGCGTAGTAAGTGGGCCGTTGCGGCGTCGTCGCAGCACCACCGACCGCACCGACCGCGCCGCCGATGAGCGCGCCGGTCGCAGCGCCACGGCCACCACCGGCCGCGGCACCGAGCGCGGCACCGGCACCGGCGCCGAGCAAGCCGCCGCCGACGGCGCGCTGGCCTGGGTCGTAGGGGTCCGTGCATCCTGCGAGCCCCATCATCAGGGCCAGCGCAGCAGCACCGGGTATCAACAGCCGTTTCTTCATCTTTCTCGTCTCCAACGGGGAAAATATCCCTCGTCAGAACGAACACGCCCTCGGCCCCGGCCGTTCCGCCAGGGTATCCGGGTGCAGCTAGAGCCGGATCGGAATGAGTGGGATCGCTTGGCGATCCACTCATTCCGTGAATCCGTCTCTAATCAAATAGTTAGAGCGCGATTCACGCATTGGCTGGTTCCAGCCAATGCGACCGCGCTCTAGGCGAGCCGGTTCGGCACGGGCTCGCCCGCGAACGCCGCCGTAATGCCATGGGCCAAGAGGCGCGCCATGGCGACGCGCGTCTCGAGCGTCGAACTGCCGATGTGCGGCAATGAAAATACATTCGGCAGCGTGCGATAGGCGGGCGCGATGTTCGGCTCGCCCTCGAACACGTCGAGGCCAGCCGCGAAGATGCGGCCGGATTCGAGCGCCGGGATCAGCGCCTGGTCGTCGATCACCTCGCCGCGCGCAATGTTGACGATGATCGCGCCCGGCGGCAGCCGCGCGATCCGTGCCGCGTCGATCAGATGTCGCGTCTCCGGGCTCGACGGGCAGGCGACGCACAGGAAGTCGCTCTCGACCAAGAGCGTGTCGAGCGTCGGGTGGTAGAGTGCGCCAGCTTCGTGCTCGGGGGAGAGCCGGCTGCGGTTATGGTAGTGCACCACCATGTCGAAGCCGCGGGCGCGCTTGGCAACGGCCCGGCCGATGCGCCCCATGCCGAGGATGCCGAGCCGCGCGCCGTGCACGTCGCGGCCCAGGAGCTGCAGCGCCGTCCAGCCGGTCCAGGCACCGCTGCGCACGAGCGCCTGGCTCTCGACGACGCGCCGGGCGGCGCCCAGCATCAGGAGCAGCGCGGTATCGGCGCAGGCATCGCTCAGCACGTCGGGCGTATAGAGCACGGTCAAGCCGCGCTCGCGCGCCGCCGGCGTGTCGATGTGTTCGTGGCCGACCGAATATGTGGCCAGCAGGCGCACGCTCGCCGGCAGGCGCGCGATCGTCGCCGCGTCGAGCCGGTCCGTCGCGGTCACGACCAGCGCCTCGGCGCCGGCCGAATCCGCGACCAGTTCGTCGGCCGTCAGCGTCCGGCCATGGGCGTTGAAGCGCGCGTCGAACCGCTCGGAAAACTGCGCCTTGGCCTCGTCCGGCAATAGGCACGCGACGAAGACGCGTGTGCTTGAAAACGCCGTCATGGGCCCCTCCTCGCGCCGTCAGGAAAAGATTTCCGGGGCCGCGACCACGACGTCGCGGCCGTTGCGCTTGGCAGCATAGAGCGCCTTGTCGGCCAGTTCGACCAGATCGGCGGCCGCGCGCCCGCGGTCGGGGATCATGCCAGCGAGGCCGACGCTGATGGTGAGGCAGCCGGCGGCCGGCGCGAACCGATGCTCGATCCGTTCCTCGGCAAGCGCCAGGCGCAGGCTTTCGGCCAGCATGTGGGCGCCGGCGCGATCGGTCTCAGGCAGGATGCAGGCGAATTCCTCGCCGCCATAGCGCGCGACATAGTCGCCCGGCCGGTTGAGCGCACGGCTGATGAGTGTCGCGACCCGGCGCAGGCAGACATCGCCCGCCGGATGGCCGTAATTGTCGTTGAAGCTCTTGAAATGGTCGACGTCGATCAGCAGCAGCGACAGCATGCGGCCGGTCCGCCAGCCGCGCTGCCACTCGCGCTCCAGCGTCCCGTCGAAGCCCCGCCGGTTCGGAATGCCGCAGAGGCCGTCGGTCAGCGCCAGCTGGGCCAGCGTGTCGCGATGGCGCTTCAGCTCCAGATGGTTGCGCGCGCGGATGCGGGCGATGTCGAAATTGACCGGCTTCGCCCAGTAATCGGCGGCGCCCATTTCGAGCCCGATCTTCTCGTCGGCCTGCTGGTCCTTGCCCGTCAGGAACACGACCGGCGTCTGGCTCAGCCGCTCATCCTCCTTCAAGCGATCCAGCACGTCATAGCCGCTCATGCCCGGCATCATCACGTCGAGGATGATGAGGTCCGGCACCTCGCGGGACGCGATGCGCAGCGCATCCTCCCCGTTCATCGCGAACAGCACCCGGTAATGGCCATGGAACGCGCGATGGAGCCGCTTCAGGCTGAAGGGCTCGTCGTCGACGATCAGGATCGTCTGTGCCTCAGCCATGCTCGACCCCGTCCATGGCGTCGAGCAGCCCGCGCACCACGAAAGCGGCGCGCCGGAAATCGAGCTCGTCGATCGCGTGGCCGATCGCCTGCAGCGCCCGCGCCGGGATCTCGTCGCGCACATGGCGCAAGAACTCGTGGAAGCGCGTCTCGGCTTCGAAATCCTGGCTGTCGAGCAGACGCAGGATCTGGGTCAGCGCTGCCCGCCGGTCGGGCCAGGGAAAGTTCCCGCCGTCCGGATCGGCCGCCGAGGTCGAGGGAACGGGCGCCGGGGCTGCGGGTTCGACCGGCGCCGCGAGTGCCGCAATACCGGCGCACGCCTCGTCGAGCGCTCCTTGAAGCTCGCGGAACTGTTCGTCGAGCCCTCGGATTTCGCCCTGACCGAGCGTCCGTTCGAGCACGCGCGCGGCTGCCGCGACCCGCATGGCGGCCACCGACGCGGCCATGCCGACGAGCCCATGGGCCGCGATCTCGGCATCGCGCAGATCCTGCCGCGCCAGCGGCGTGCGCGCGAGCGCCTGGCGGACCTGCTCCTCCGCGGCGCGCGCCCATTTCGGGAAATCGCCGAGCAGCTTGCGGAACAGCGCATCGTCACCGCCGGCATGGGCGACGCCGGCGGTGAGATCGAAGCCGTCCAGCCGGTCGGGCAAGCCCGTCGGCGCCGAGACGGCCGGCCTTGGCCCGTCGGCGGCCAAAACCGCCCGCTCCGCAGACGGCGCGGTTCGCGGCTTCATCCATTGCCGCAGCGTGCCCCACAGCCGCTTCACCTCGATCGGCTTCGCGATATGGTCGTTCATGCCGGCTTCGAGGCACGCGGTCCGCTGCTCATCCAGGCTATGGGCCGTCATCGCGATGATGGGCAGCTCCTCGGCCGCATAGGTCTTGCGAATGAGCCGCGTCGCCTGGAATCCGTCCATCTCAGGCATCTGCACGTCCATCAGCACGGCGTCGAAGTGACCGGGGACCGCCTCCAGCACTCGTTCGACCGCCTCGCGGCCGCCGACGACCACCTCGACCAGCATGCCCTGCTGCCGCAGGAACACGGTCGCGACCTCGCGATTGAGCGGCTGATCGTCGACCAGCAGGACCCGGCGCCCCAGGAGGTCGCGCCATTCGTCAGACCGAGGGGGTTCGGCCGTGGCACGCTCCGGCGGCGCAGGGGCGAGTGGCGGCTCGGGCGGGGCCGTGCGTGCCTGGTCCAGCACCTCGACGATGGCATCGAACAGGTCGGCCGGACGCACGGGCTTGGCGAGCGTGCGGGCGAACAGCCGGTCCGTGCCGGCCGACGCTATGCCCAGGGGCGGGCCGGCGCGATCGGTCAACAGGATGAGCGGCGGCCGGCGATCCCCGGCGAGCGCGGCAATCTCCCGTGCTGCGGCCGCGCCATTCGGCCCGTCCGGCGCCTCGTCCAGGATCATCAGATCGAACGGCAGCTCGGCGTGCGCGCATTCTTCGACCGCCGCCCGGCCGGTCGCGACGGTCGTGCACAGAAACGCGAGCTGGGTCAATTCGCCTCCGATCCGGGCACGCGAGCGGGCATCCCCGCCCGCCAACAGAATCCGCGGGCGGCCGATGCCGTCCGGCAGCACGAGATCGCGCGGCAAGGGTTCGGCCGCGCGGCTGAAGCGCAGCGTGAAGCTGAAGGTACTGCCGACCCCGGGCTCGCTCGCGACGGCAATCTCGCCGCCCATCAGTTCGATGAGATGCTTGCTGAGCGCGAGCCCGAGGCCGGTGCCGCCGAAGCGGCGCGTGGTCGAGGCATCGCCCTGACAGAACTTGTCGAACAGGCTCTCGAGCTGCTCGGCCGTCATGCCGATGCCGGTGTCGCGCACGACGAAGCGCAGGTTGACAGTGTCGCTATCCTCTGCCGCGACGGACACGGCAAGGACGACACTGCCCCCATCGGTGAACTTGATCGCGTTGCCGGCAAGATTGACCAGCACCTGCACCAGGCGCAGGCGATCGCCGATCAGTCCGCTCGCGAGCGACTCCGGTGCCGTCGTTTCGAACACAATGCCCTTGCCATCGGCGCTCGAGCCCAGGATGTCAGAGACCGTCGCCAGCACATCGCAGAGGTCGAACGGCACCGGGTCGAGCTCGAGGCGCCCGGCCTCGCTCTGGGAGAAATCCAGGATGTCGTCAATGACCTGCGCCAGATGCTCGGCCGAGCGGAGGATCTTCTCGACATGGTCCGCCTGCCCGCGGTCTAGCCGGGTCGGCCTGAGCAAGGTCGCGAAACCCATGATGCCGTTGAGCGGCGTGCGGATCTCGTGGCTCATGTTGGCGAGGAATTCGTCCTTCGCCCGGGTGGCTTGCGCCGCCTCCGCGCGCGCCGCCGCAAGCGCCCGTTCCGCCGCGTCGCGCGCCGTCGCGAGCGTCTGGAACGCCTGCCCCAGGGCCGCGACTTCGTCGTCCTCGGCCGAGGCGTTCATCGCCACGCGCAACCCGTCGAGCCGCCGCACCAGAACACGCGCCATTTGCAGCGCAACCAGAATGGCGAGCCCGAGCGCGATGGCGAGGCAGACGAGCGTCACCTGAAAGATCCCATCGGCGCTCGCAGCGGGCGGACGCATCGCGCCGACGCAGAAGATGGTAATGACGGCCAGCAGATAGGCGCCGAAGACCGCGAGCACGGCAGCGACGAGCCGGGAACCGACACGGCGTCCCGGCCGCATCCGGCCGGCGGCAGCCGGCGTCATGAGAGCGCCGGCCCTTCGCAGCAGCGCGCCACGCAGACGCTGCCGCCCATGAAACGCCTCGGGCCGGGGTTGCGACGCCTACCGATCATGCTCCCCGTCCTCCATCCTCATCGGGCCAAAGGGCGCCGTTGCAAAATCCGCGCACGGAACTCGGTCGGCTCTTCGGTCTCGACGACCAAGGATTACCCAATATCCGATTCCATGCCCGCTCGGTAAGCACCAACAATGCCGAGTAAAGCGCAAAGCTGGGTCCTCAGGGCTTTGGTCGGCATCGGCTCTTTCGCAATCGCCGCCGACGTGACATGAAGGGCGCCACCCGACTCGGTGGAAATGGAATCGTCGAAATGCGCATCGCCTTGATCCATGCCCTTCGCCATTCGATCGCGCCGATCGAGGCCGCGTTCGCGCGGCTCTGGCCCGAGGCCCAGTTGCAGAACCTGCTCGACGACCGCCTGTCGGCCGATCTGGCGCGCGACGGCCGCCTCACGCCGGCCATGACCGAGCGGTTCCTCACGCTCTCGCGCTACGCGGCCGGCGCCGGCGCGGACGGGCTGCTGTTCACCTGCTCGGCGTTCGGCCCCTGCATCGAGGCCTCGGCCGCGGCACTTGCCCCCTTGCCCGTGCTGAAGCCGAACGAGGCGATGATCGCGGATGCCGTCGCCGCCGGCCGGCGCATCGGGCTGCTCGCCACCTTCCCACCGACGCTCGTCTCGATGCCGCCGGAATTCCCGGCCGGTGTCACCGTGGTGCCGAAACTGATCGACGGCGCGCTCGCGGCACTCGATGCCGGCGACGGCGCCGAGCACGATCGCCTGGCGGCGCAAGCCGCGCGCGATCTCATGGATTGCGACGTCATCGCACTCGCCCAGTTCAGCCTCGCCCGCGCCGCCGACGCGGTCGCCGCCGCCACCGGCAAGCGGGTGCTCACCACGCCTGACTGTGCGGTCCTGGAACTGCGCCGCCGCCTGGAAGGGCGGACCTGAGCCGACCCGGCTCCCGCCACAACCTGATATCGTCACAAAATCAAAATAAAATCTGTCTATAAGACCGCTTTTGTGACCGGAAGAAGCGGTGCTTCCCGCACGGATATCCAGGGCGCTGTGGTGGAGCGAATTGATCAGGCACGGTCGCGGGGCACGTTTGCACATTGACGATCGCCGCGCCGGCCGGCTTGCGGTCCTTCTCTCCGTCCTGATCCTCTGCTCGTGCCAGCGGCCCGACGGGGCCGCACCGACGGAATCCCTTTCTGTGCCGTCGGTTGCCGACGCATCGGCCAAGCCCCAACCGCTCGAGCCGCCCGAACCCTTGGGCCTGCCAACCGCACAGAAAAGCGCCGCGCTCGTCCATCCCGGCACCGACGCCCCGGTGCGGCCGGTCGCCGGCGCCAGGTCCGGGGCGGTCGTGACCGCGGGCGACGACGTTTCGCTCAATTTCGTCGACACCGACCTACATGACGTCATGCGCTCGGTCCTGGGTGACCTCCTGGGCCTGAGCTACGTGGTCGACCCCAAGCTGCAGGCCAACATCACGGTCCAGACGACGCGGCCGCTGCATCGCGACCAGGTGCTGCCGGCGCTGCAGGGCATCCTGCGCGCCGACGGCTTCGGCCTGGTCGAGACGGCCGGGGTCTACCGGGTCGTGCCGATCGACGACCTTGCCCGTCATCCGGCCTCGACCAGCGTCGCCGGGCAGCCGGTCGCACCGGGCGCCGTCGCCACGCAGGTCGTGCCGCTGAAATACATCTCCGCGGCGAGCCTGCGCCAGACGATCGACGCGATCCTGCCCAAGGGTGTCTCGGTCCAGACCGACAGCGCGCGCAACCTTCTGATCCTGACCGGCACCGGCGCCGATGTGGCACCCATCCTGGATCTGGTGCGCAGCTTCGACGTCGACTGGCTCGCCGCCATGTCCTTCGCGATCTATCCGGTCGAGACCAGCTCGCCGCGCGCCGTGGTCGCCGATCTCGACACCGTGTTCGGCACGCGCGGCACCGGGCCGCTCGCCGGTGCGCTGCGCTTCGAGCCGCTCGACCGGCTGAACGCCGTCCTGGTGGTGGCGCCCCAGGCGAAGTATCTCGAGGAAGCCCGGCGCTGGGTCGAGCGCTTCGACCGGGGTGACGACGAGAGCACGCCGCGGCTGTTCCAATATCATGTGCAGAACACCCGCGCGGCCGATCTCGCCCGGGTGATCTCCCAGGTATTCGGTACCGGCACGGCGGCGTCTCAGACGACGGCGCAGATCGCGCCCGGCGCCAATGCCGTGCCGCTCGCCGGCGGCACCGGCGCGCTGGGATCGGTCGGCACGACACAGACCGGCAATGGCGG
The DNA here is from genome assembly GCF_014643535.1 of Aliidongia dinghuensis. Classification (NCBI taxonomy): domain Bacteria; kingdom Pseudomonadati; phylum Pseudomonadota; class Alphaproteobacteria; order Rhodospirillales; family Dongiaceae; genus Aliidongia; species Aliidongia dinghuensis. The sequence continues at coordinate 107,190 of NZ_BMJQ01000014.1, forward strand.
ACAGCTCGGCAACGGGCAGCTCGGCAGCCAGACCAGCAGCGGACAGATCACGCTCGGCAACGCGACCACGCCCGGCACACAGACGCTCACGCCGACGACGTCGTCGTCCGAGCCGGATGATGCGCTCGCGACCGGCCTCAAGCAGGCGCTTGGCGCCGAAGCGGAAGCGAGCGGCCCGAGCCTGCCGCGGCTCAAGGTCGTCGCCGATGACAAGAACAACATCCTGCTGGTCTACGCCCGGCCGCGCGACTACCGCATGCTGGAGGAAACGCTGCAGCGCCTCGACGTCGTGCCGCTGCAGGTGCTGATCGAGGCAACCATCGCCGAAGTGACGCTCAACAACGACCTGAAGTACGGCCTGCAATGGTTCTTCACCAAGGGCGCCGGCCGCTTCAGCCTGTCGCAGGGCACCACCTTCAGCAATACGTCGGCCGACGTCACTGGCTCGATACCGGGGTTCAACTACGTGCTGGGCGGCACCAACACCAAGGTGGTGCTGAGCGCGCTGTCCGACATCACGCACGTGAACGTGGTCTCTTCGCCCGAGCTCTTGGTGCTCGACCATCGCACCGCGGCGCTGCAGGTCGGCGACCAGGTGCCGGTCATCAACCAGACCTCGCAGAGCACGCTCACGAGCAATGCCGCGGTCATCCAGAACATCGAATACGTCAACACCGGCGTCGTGCTGCAGGTGACGCCGCGCGTCAACAAGACCGGCATCGTGACGCTCGACATCGACCAGTCGGTGAGCGACGTCGCCAAGACCACCTCATCCGGCATCGACTCTCCAACCATAACCCAGCGCCGGATCGTGACCTCCGCCGTGGTCAAGGACGGCGCCACGATCGCGCTCGGCGGCCTCATCTTGAGCAACAAGAACGTCGGCAGCTCGGGCATCCCCCTCCTTTCCGATATCCCCGTCTTGGGCGCGCTGTTCGGCACCCAGACGCGCAACGACGACCGGACCGAGCTCTTGATCCTGCTGACGCCGCGCATCATCCGCGACAGCGACGAGGCGCGCGAGGTGACCGAGGAGCTGCGCAACCGCCTCGAGGCGATCAAGCCTGCCCTCGCCGACAAGCGCTCCTGACGTGGTGCGCCGACGGGCGGCGGCAGGACGTGCCTCTGGCGAAAGGGGCTTCGCGCTCATCAGCGTCCTCGCCGTGCTCGCGATCCTGGCCGTGCTGGTCGGCGGCTTCGCGCTCGCGAGCCGGCGCTCGCTGGAGCTAAGCCGCAACGCGGTCGCCGCCGCGACCGCCCGCGCCCGGGCCGAGGCCGGCATCTCGCTAGCGCTCGCCCATCTGCTCGATCCCGATGCGACGCAACGCTGGAACGCCGACGGCCGCGCGCATGCCGTGCGCTTCGACGGCGCCACCATCACCGTCACCATCCAAGACGAGGCCGGCAAGATCGACCTCAACTGGGCGCCGCTCGAGCTCATCGCCGGACTGCTCGCCGAAGTGGGCGTCCCGACCGACGCCGCGCAGTCGATCCTCGACGCGATCGACGCGCGTCGCAAGGCCGGGACCCTGCCCGAGGCGCCGCCGGGCGACCGCGCCGGCGCGGCCCTCCTCGGCGGGCCGCGGCTCCGCGACCTGGCAGGGGCACCATTCCGGCTGGTCGAGGAACTGAAGTCCGTGCCGGGTGTCAGCCAGGACCTCTACGACCGGCTGCGACCGGCCGTCACGGTCTATTCCGAGAGCCGGCACATCGACCCGGCGAGCGCGCCGCGATTGGTGCTGCTGGCATTGCCCGACATGACGCCGGTCTCGGCGGACGCCATCCTGGCGGCGCGCCCAGCGACGGGCGGCCAGCCGCGACCGGACCTGCCGGCGGCGGCGCGGGCCTTCATCGGCGGCGGCGATCCGCGCGCGGTAACGATCACCGCGACCGTCGATCACCTGACCCGCCGCGCCGTGGTGTCGCTGACCGGCCGGGCGAACCAGCCGTACCAGATCCTTGAATGGCGGCAGGATTTCGGCAGCTAACGGCGTGCCGGCTTGTCGCGCAGCAGCAGCACCGCCTCGCCCTCGCTGCCGGTGAGCACGAGCCGGTCCGACGCGATCGAACGGACTGTCCAGCCGCCGAGCGTCTCGCCCTCGTGCACGCGCAGCAGCTTCCGGTCGTTTTCCGGACGCACGAGCGCAATCCGCTCAGGTCCAGAGGTCAGGATGCCAGTGAGCTTAAAATGCTGCTCGACCGCGGACAGCGCGGCATCGCCTGAGGCGGGCGGCCGGCGGCTCTGGCTGAACAGCGGTCGCTGGGTCACGGCCGCATAGGCTTCGAGCGGCCCGAGTGATGTCGCCGCAGACGGCGGTGCCGGCGCGGCCGAGGGCGACGTCGTCCGGCTCGGCTCGGGCGAGGCTGGCTCCCGCCCGAACGTCTGCCATTCGGCACCGATCACGGCGGCGAGCAGCACGCAGGCCGCGGCCCAAGCGAGGGTGTTCGATCGGCCGAGCCTCATGGCGCGCCTCGCAAGAAACCGTAGAGATCGACCGAGAAGTCCAGCAGCACCCGGTCCGGATTGCGCTCGACCTGCCGGTCGGCCGCCTTGGTGCGGATGCTGAGACCGTCGAGCACCAGGGTCGGCGACCCGGCCTCCGCCGCATAGAGCACCCGCTGGATCGCCGGCAATGTCATGGACATCTCGCCGCGCACACCGACGCGGCGGAAGCCGCCGATCTGCCAGACCGGCAGCACCTGCGTGCTCTTGAGTTCGCCATGAACCGAGTCGACCAGGGTCTTGAGCCGCGCCTGCAGGTCGGCGGCGGCCAGGGTCTCGTTCGGCGCGGCGAGGAAGCCCTGGCTCGCACGCGTCTCGCGGACGAGCCGCTCCCGCTCGGCCCGAAGTTCCGGCAACCGCTCGGCGAACGCCCGATAGCGCGCCGACAGCGCGTCGAGCCGCGCGATCTCGGCCATGCGCGCCGCATACGCGTCGAGCACGGGATCGACGACGAGTGCCTTCAGCGCGAGGAGTGCCAGGCCGAGGAGGACGAGCGCTGCGGCCCTACCGACCCAGGTCGGCCGATGAGGCGTCATGGCGCGGCCCTCCCCGCGACCTCAGCCGCGATGTTGAACTGCTCCTGCACGCTGTGCGGCGCTTGCGTCACCGGCGAACGGAACGACGGCTTCGCAAAGAAGCCCGAGCGATCGAGCAGGGCGATGACCGACGAGGCCGACGCCGTCGATCCGGTGATCGCGACCGCATCGCCCGACATCTCGAATGCGGTCAGCCAGGTGTCGTCGGGCAGCAGCTTGGTCAGCGCGTCGAGCGTCCGGGTCGGCGACGGCGCCGCGCGCTTGCGTTCGCCGAGAAACCCCGCGTCCCGGCTGCGGGCCTGGATCTCGGCCTCCAGCCGGAGCGCTTCATCCGCCTCGCGCTTTTCCGCTGCGACCACGTCCGTGAGCGTATCGATGTGCTGCTGCATGCGGACGAGCGGCACCACGATCGTCGCGGCGGCCAGCACGACGGCCAGGCCGGCAAGCAGCCCGGGCACGCCGCGGCGCCATGACCGGCTGCCGATCGATGCTTCGCGCCCCCGGAGGTCGGGCGAGGCCAGTGGATAATGCTCGTCACCCGCGACTTCGACCCGAGAGGGTGCCACGCCCAGCGCCGTCGCGCGCGCAACCAGGGCATCGACCGCGGCCCGCGCGGCGATCGTGAGTTCGACCCGCAGCTGGGCCCGCGCCCGATCGCGCTCGACCACGCGGAAGGCGTGATAGACCGTCTCGGGCGGATAGGGTGAGCGGCGCGGCAATTCGAACTCGACGGCATCCGCGAGATTGCGCTCTGCGGCGAGCGGCAGCGGCAGGATCGAGCGGAGCGCAATCTCTGCCGGCAGCTGGATCGTCGCGGCCGAGAGGCGGCGCGCCGCCACCAGCCGCTCGACTTCGGCGGCGCCCTCGCCCACGGCAACCATCTCGGCGCCCTTGCGGATCGAGAGGCACAAGTCGCCAGTCGCAGCTGGTGCCACCACCCATTCGCTCTTCGCCGCCGCAATCCGGCGCCGGAGCCGCTCGGGCAAAGAGGCGCGCAATTCGCCGAGCCACCAGCCGAGGGCGCGGCGCGCGACGATGGAGAAGGTCGAGAAGGTGCTGGTCACCATCATGGTCGGGCGGTCATCCAAGAGAGCCGGACGTCATTGGAACCCGGCCTCGGCCGGACGCGGCGCTACGACGAGATCGGGCGCTGACGAACCATCGGCGAAGGTAATACGAAGGCGGACGAGTGCCGGCAGCCCCCAGGCGCCGGGCCAACGGTCATGCCAGCCCGGCCGTCCGGCGCCGACGTCGGCGCCGAAATAGGCGAAGCGCGCGGCGCCGACCCCGTCGAGCAGCACCGAGCGGGACTGGCGCGCGTCACCGAGGGCGCCGGCACGGAACACCAGCCGATGCCGCCCGCCCTCGTCCTCGACGCCGAGCCGCTCGGCATGGAACGCGCCCGGCGCCAGATAGACCGGCGGCGGGCCGACGAAGCGCAGGCCATTCGCCGTGCCGTCGAACGCGACGGCGTCCTCACCATCTCCCGTCGGCAGCGGGCGCGCATCGGCCAGCACCCGCTCAAGGAAATTGCTGGTGAGCGCTAGCCCGGACGCCCGGTCAAGCCGGTCCGTGCCGCCAGCAACGAGATGGCCGATCGTGCGCAACCCGCCGGACAGCAGGACCGACATCAGCCCGAAGATCGCGAGCACGACCAGCAGCTCGAGGAGCGTGAAGCCGGCAGTGCCCTCGCTGGACTGGCGGGCCGTCATCGCGGCGCCCCCAGGCGGATGGTCTGGAGCGCCACGGCCCGCCGCGCGGTACCGTCGGGCCACGACACGCTCGCCGCCAGGACATAGGGCACCAGATAACCGTTGGCGGCGATATCGCTCTCGCGCCGGACCGTGGCGCGGACGTGGAAGCGCCCTTGGTCGAGTTCCGCCACGTCGCCGTCGCGGAGCGGCGCCACCGTGCCCATCGCCTCGAGCGTCGATTCGGCGAGTGCTGCCGCCGAGGTCTCGGCCTCAGCCCGCGCCATTCCGGTAAGCGCGCTTCTGGTGAGCCCGAACAGCGCGCCCAGGGCCAGCACCGCAATGGCAAGCGCGATCAGCACCTCGATCAAGGTGAAACCCCGGTCATTGCGGGCTCTCGACGGTGACCCGGCCCGTGACCCAGTCGACGCGCACGTCGAGACGGCGAGTACCATCGGCGAGCGCCACGCCGCCGCCGGTCGAGCTGCCATCCGGAAAGAAGCGGATGGCGCCGGCCGCGCGGCCGAGCTGTTCGCCCTCGACCGTGAGCATGGCGAGGCGGAGGCCGGACGGCAGGTGTCGAGTTCGGCCCGGCCCGCCCTCAAATGCGCCGGTCGCGAGGTCGAGCGCGAATTCCGCCGGCCGCCCCTCGTCGATCGCCCGGGCCCGCGCCCGCTGCATCTGGTCGGCCAGCTCATGGGCGGCACTCCTGAGGCGGGCACCGCCGTCGAGACGCGACAGCACCGGCGCCGCCATGGCGAAGACCGTGGCGACGAGCGCCAGGCACACCAGGAGCTCGATGAGCGTGAACCCGGCAGCACCGGCGCGGGTTCGAGCGACGGCCCCGCATGTCATGCCGCGACGTCATAGACGCTGAGGATCGCCGTCAGCAGCGCACCGACGATGGCCGCGACGACGGCGCCGAGCAGGATGGTGACGGCCGGGACCAGCAATGCCAGCAGACGAGCGATGCCGCGCCGCGCCTCCTCGTCGAAGATCTCGCCCAGCTTCAAGAGCATGTCCTCGAGCCGGCCCGCTTCCTCGCCGGCGCGGATCAGCTGCACGGCGAGCGGCGGAATGCCCGGCGCCTCGGCAAGCGCCGTGGCCATCGGCTTGCCCGCTTCGAGGGCCGCGCCGAGCGGCGCCAGGGCGCCGGCGATCGCCCGGTTGCCGACGGCTTCTTCGGCGATCTTGAGTGCTGCGAGCGGCGAGAGGCCGTTGCCGAGCAGGGTGCCGAGGGTCAGCGCGAAACGCCCGATCTCGAGCTTCACGACGATGTCGCCGAGCCGCGGCAAGCGCAGCAGCCACGCGTCGCGCCATCGCCGGACGTCCGGCCGCTTCAGCGCCTCCCGCCCGGCGAGCGCCGCCAAGCCGGCAAAGACCAGCGCCGCCCAGCCATAGCCGTTCACCAGGTCGGATGCCGTCAGCACCGCCTCGGCCGCAAACGGCAGAGGGCCGGCGCTCTGCTCCAGCATCGGTCGGAACTGCGGCACGACGTTGCCCAGCAGCATCGCGACCGTGCCGGCACCGGTCAGCAGCACCAGGCTCGGATAGATCAGCGCCGACGTCGCTTCATCCGCGATCGCGAGCGAGCGGCGCAGATAGTCGGCGATCCGGCGCAGCGCACGATCGAGCGAGCCGCCCGCCTCGCCGGCGCGCACCATGCCGATGTAGAAGCGCGGGAAGAAACCGCCCTCAGCCGCCATGGCGTCGGCGAGCGTGCTGCCGGAGCGGACGCGATCCAGTACGGCCTGCACGACCTCCCGGTCGTCCGGCCGGTTGAGGATGTGCTTTGCGAGGTCGAGCGTCCGGTCGAGCGCCAGCCCGGCCTCGAGCAGGGTCGCGAGCTGCTCGGTCAGCGCCAGCAGCTGGCGCTCCGACCGGCGCCCCAATGAGCGGCGGGGCTTCATGAGCGGCGCCGTCAGGATATGGGCCGGCAGCAGGCGGGCGAGACGGCGCTCCGACGCCACTTCGGCGCGGATCGGCACATGGCCGAGGCGATGCAGTTCGGCCACGATCGCCGCCCGGCTCTCGCCCTCCATCTCGCCGGTGACGAGCTTGCCAGACCCGGCAACCGCCTCGTAGCGATAGAGCGCCATGACCAATCACGGCTCCCGCGTCACGAGCAGCACCTCTTCGAGCGTGGTCACACCGGCGAGTGCCTTCGCGAGCCCGTCCTCGAACATCGGCACCATGCCCTCCTCGACCGCAAGCCGGTGGATCTCGGCCGCCTCGGCACGCCGCAGCACCAGGCGGCGGATCGGATCGCTCATGACCAAGAGTTCGGCAACGGCGAAGCGGCCGCGATAGCCGGTGCCGTGGCAGGCGGCGCAGCCGCGCGCGCGATGGAACTGGAGCGGTCCGGCCGTCTCCGGCAGCCGCAGCTCACGGGCCAGTTCCGGCGCCGCTTGATACGGTTCGGCGCAGGCCGGGCAGAGCCGGCGCACCAGGCGTTGCGCCCAGATCCCGGTGACGGTCGAGGTCACGAGGTAATTGTCGACGCCCATGTCGATGAGCCGGGCGATCGTCGCCGCGGCGCCGTTCGTGTGCAGCGTCGACAGCACCAGATGGCCGGTGAGTGCCGCCTGGACCGCGATCTGCGCGGTTTCGAGGTCGCGCATCTCGCCGATCATGACGACGTCCGGGTCCTGGCGCAGGATCGAGCGCAGCACGCTTGCGAAATCGAGCCCGATCTGCGGCTTGACCTGGATCTGGTTGACGCCGTCGACCTGGTACTCAACCGGGTCTTCGACGGTGAACAGCTTCTTCTCCGGCGCGTTGAGCCGCATCAGCGATGTATAGAGCGTCGTCGTCTTGCCGCTGCCGGTCGGCCCGGTGACAAGCAGGATGCCCTGCGGCCGGTCGAGCAGATCGCAATAGCGGCGGATGAGCGGCGGCTCGAATCCCAGGCTCGGCAGGTCGCCGGCCAGGCTCGACCGGTCGAGGATGCGCAGCACCACGCTTTCGCCGTAGAGCGTGGGCGAGGTCGAGACGCGCAGGTCATAGTCTTGGCCCTGCACCGTCGTCCGGATCCGACCGTCCTGCGGCAGGCGCCGCTCGGCGATGTTGAGCTTCGCCATGATCTTGATGCGCGAGGTGATCGCCGCCCTCAGGCGAAACGGCGGCGCCTCGACATCACGCAGCTGCCCGTCGATCCGGTAGCGGACGGCGAGCCGGTTCTGGAACGGCTCGATGTGGATGTCGGAGGCGCGCGCCTCGACCGCGCGGGCGATCAGCTGGCCGACCAGCTTGATGACCGGCGCCTCGCTCGCAAGGTCGCGGAGCCGGTCGGCATCCTCGAGCAACTCGTCGTCGTCCCCCACCCCGCTGCGCGGCGTCTCGTCCGATTGCGGCCCTGCCGGCCGATAGAGGCGCTGATAGGCCGCCTCGAGCTCCGACGGGATGGCGACCAACGGTCGGATCGCCCGAGCCACGACAAGCGCCATCGCGCGCCGCGCGTGGTCGTCGAACGGATCGACCATGGCGAGCGCCAACTCGTCGGCGCTCTCGGACAGCGGCACGATGCCGTTCTGGTGCAGGAAGCCGGTGTTGAGCCGATCCGCGAGCACGGGCTCGGCCGGATAATCGACCGGCCCGGCGAGAGGAAGGCCGAGCTCGGCCGCGACCACCTCGGCCACGTCGCGCTCGCCGGCGAAGCCGAGCTTGATCAGCAGCGCCTCGAGACGTTCCTCTGTGCCCGCCTGCAGGCGCAACGCCCGGTCGAACGCCGCCGGGTCGAGCTTGCCGCGTTCGATCAGGCCATCGGCCACCGCGCGCTCGAACAGCCTGCGTTCCGCCCCCTGGGTCACCATCTCGCGTTTTCCGACCGCACCATCGGCCGTTTATAGCGCCGGCATCTGACAGTTCTGTGACGGCCAACCGCTGCGCGGGAGCTTTCTTAATTTTGTATGTACGCTGGCGAAATTTCCGAAAACCGAAACACGGCCGTCATTTAACAATTTTATAAAATCCCGCGCATTTAGCCGGCCAGGCATCGAGGCCGGCTTTTTCGATTTTCCCGGCTTCGATTTTCCTGGGGTGGAAACATGCACATCAAGTCCGCGTCGATTTTACGGAAGGCCGTGGCAAGCACGCTTATGGCTGCCACGTCGCTCAGCACCACGCTCGTTCCGATGTCCGCCCTGGCTGCGACCACCGGCACGGCCACGCCGATCCAGCATGTCGTCGTGCTGTTTCAGGAGAACGTCTCGTTCGACCATTATTTCGGCACCTATCCGAAGGCCGCCAACAACGGCGGCGAGACGACCTTCGCCGGCGTCGCGGCGCCGAGCTTCACCGCCAAGACGAACACGCCGGACGTGGCCGGCCTGACGCCGGCTCTGCTGACGCACAACCCGAACAAGGATACGAGCGGCAACGCCGCCAACCCGTTCCGGTTCCTGCCGTCGCAGGCCTTCACCTGCAGCATGAACCATGCCTACACGGGTGAAGAGGCCGCGGCCGACAAGGGCCTGATGGATCAGTACCCGCAGAACAACGCCAACCGCGGCAACGGCTGCGACCCGGCCGGCTCGACCGTCATGGGCTATTACGACGGCAACCTCGTGACCGCCTACTGGACCTACGCACAGCATTACACGCTGAGCGACAACAGCTACGGCACGAACTTCGGTCCGTCGACGCCGGGTGCGCTCAACCTGATTTCGGGCAACACCTACGGCGGCCAGCTGCCGATCGCGACCTCCTCGGGCAATGCCTACGATCCGGGCAACACGACGGGCGAGCAGGACGTGAGCCTGCTGAACGATCTCGACGCCTATCTCGACGATTGCGGCGGCGACAAGGGCGGCACGGCCCATGCCGCGACGCTGCAGATGAACGGCCCGAACATCGGCGACCTGATGAACGCCAAGGGTGTTACCTGGGGCTGGTTCCAGGGCGGCTTCGCGCCGACCCAGGCCGCGACCTTCGACGGCAACGGCAACATGCTGACCCCGGCCGTGTGCGGCGCCACCCACACGGGCCACCAGGTCACCGTCAACGGCACGACCTACACGGTGCCGAACCCGACGATCAATTTCACGGGCGACATCCATACGAACGTCGCGGACTATTCCTCGCACCACGCGCCGTTCATGTACTACCCGAACACCCGGAACCCGCATCACCTGCGCCCGACCTCGGTCGCGGCGATCGGCACGACGGACCAGGCCAACCACAACTACGACACCAGCGACTTCTTCGCGGCACTCGCCAACGGCAACCTGCCGGCGGTCAGCTTCATCAAGGCACCGGCCTATCAGGACGGCCATCCGGGCAACTCGGACCCGCTGACCGAGCAGGCCTGGATCGTGTCGACCATCAATGCGATCCAGCAGTCCTCGGCCTGGGGCACCACGGCGATCATCATCGCCTATGACGATTCGGACGGCTGGTACGACCATGCCATGCCGACGAACGTGCGCCAGTCGACGATCAGCGCCGACGCGCTGACCGGCACCGCCGCCTGCGGCACCGCGCCCACCGGTGGCGTCCAGGGCCGTTGCGGCTTCGGCCCGCGCCTGCCCATGATCCTGGTCTCGCCCTACGCCAAGACCAACTTCGTCGACCACACGCTGACCGACCAGTCGTCGATCATCGCGTTCGTCGAGAAGAACTGGAACCTCGGCTTCATCGACGGCCCGACGGCGCCGACCTACGGCTCGGGCTCGACCGACCGCTACGCCGGTGCGCTCGACGGCATGTTCGACTTCGTCGACGCGCCCAACACCCGCCAGCTCCAGCTCGACCCGATCAAGGGCACGATCGTCGGCAAGGCCTGGTAAGTCCCGCGCGCCAGGCGACGGTCCGGGGCCCCGCTCCGGACCGTCGCCCTCCCCCGGGGCCCCTATCGATAACGGAGATTTCCCATGAACATGCGCGTTCTTCTCGCGGCCGCAGGGATGGCGCTCGCCGTCGTGGCCGCCCAGCCAGCCAAGGCCGACATCATCGTCAACGGCGACTTCGGGACCAACGACTTCACCGGCTGGACCTTGAGCGGCAGCAACCTCAGCGCCGTCAGCGTCGGCCACGCCACGGCCGCCCCGGGCTCGATCGGCGCACCGACCGGCAATGCCGCTTATCTCGGCACCTTCGGCAGCGAGATCGACCTGTCGCAGGCCCTCTCGACCGTCGCGGGCACGACCTATGACCTGACGTTCCAGCTGCAGGCCGACAGCGGCACGGCGGCGCCCGACTATTTCACGACGACGATCGACGGCGTGGTGCTGAGCCAGCTGTCGCTCCTCAACGTCGGCGACCAGGTCTTCCAGACGTTCGACGCGCAGTTCACCGCGACCGGCAGCTCGACGCTGCTCAACTTCGCCGTCTCCAACGATCCCTCGTTCTTCGAGCTCGCGAACGTGTCGGCGACCGACGTGCCGGAGCCGCCGACCTGGGCGCTGCTGATGGCGGGCGTTGCGGGCCTCGTCGGGCTCGGCCTGCGCCGTCGCAACACGCCTGCGACCTTCGCCTGAGACCATACGCGATCGACATGGGCGAGGCCGTCCGTCCCGGGCGGCCTCGCCTCTTTGATTCTGCCAAGATCATGCGCCGTCTCCCGCCGAGGCGGCCGAGGAGCCCCGGGTGAGCCGTTTCCTTGCCGCAATCCAATTCACCGCTCTGCTGCTGCTTGTGGCGCCCCAAATCGTCGCGCCCCAGGCGGCGCGCGCGGACTGGGACGATCAGCCCGGTTTCGGCTTCACCGGCGACTACCTCGTCACGAGCCCTGAGGCGCCTTGCGGCACCGGCACACCGCCGCGCGGCCATTTCCCGCCCGAGATCCCCACCACGGCCCCGTTCCAGATCGTGACGCTGACGGTGAAGCAGGACCCGAACCGGCTCTGCTACGTGTTCGGCAAGATCGCCGAGGCGCCGACGATCCGCGTGCGCCAGGGCGAGGACATGTTCATCAAGTTGCGGAACGAGATCACCGATCCGGCGGCGCTCGACAAGCTGGTGCCCGTGGGCCATCTCGACGACCCCAATCCCGAGATCAAGGCCGAGGCCGGCACCTACCCGGTCGAGCCGGCGATGCATCACAAGGCGACCGGCCGGACCAACCTGCATGTCCATGGCCTCGCCGTATCGCCGAACGTGCCGCAGGACGAGACGTTGAAGACCTGCGTCGATCCGGCGACCGGCCCCTCGCCGACTAGCCCGGCCCCGACCAGCCCGGCCCTCTGCGGGCGGCGCGAGTTCGTCTATCACTATCGCATCGCCCCCACGATGCCCGCCGGCCTCTACTGGTACCATCCGCATGTCCATGGCGAGGTCCAGGCGCAGATGCTGATGGGCCTGTCGGGCGCCTTGATCGTCGAAGGTCCGGCCGATGACGCGCGCCGCGCCGCCGGGATCGAGGACCGCGTCTTCGTCATCCGCCAATCCCAGGATCTGGACGCGCCGCCGCCCGCTGCCGCCACGGCCGATGCGGCACCCGCCAAGCCCGAGGCAGCCAAGCCCGACGCGCCCAAGCCCGAGGCAGCGAAGCCGCATCGCAAGCGGCCGAAGCTCGAGGGCGAGCAAATCGACACGGCCGACGAGATGGCCTGCTCGGACAACGCCGGCACCGACGAGCTGACCCTGAACGGCGCCCAAGTGCTCGACGGCGACGCGAAGGACACCGACCTCGCCCATCTCGAGATCGCCGCCGGGCAGAAGCAGCTCTGGCGCGTGCTGAACGCAGCGACGGACTCCTTCCTCGATCTGCAGCTGGTCGACGAGACGGGCAAGGCAGTGCCGATGGCGATCGAGGCGCGCGACGGCGTGCCGCTCATCAACGACGCCGGCAACCTGCTGGCGGCCGAGAGCACGGCGGCGGCACAGCTGGTGCCGCCCGCGGGTCGGCTCGAGTTCTACGTCGACGCGCCAGCCGTAGGCCGGAAGCTCTATCTCGTCAGCCACAAGGTCGACACCGGCTGCGCCGGCGACAAGGTGCCGGAACGCAAGCTCGCCTATCTGACCGCGATCGAGCCGACCCAGCCGCTGCCGCCGGCGAAGCTGCCGGCGCCGATCACGACGGCCGCCCTGCCCGGCCCGTTCAACGGCATCCTGGCGCGCAAGACCGACAAGGTCCGCACCCTCGCCTTCGCCGAATATCCGCATCCGGGCTCGGACGACCTCAACGACTTCTATATCTTCGAGCGCAAGCCCGGCGCCGTCGTGCGCCCTTACGATATGGGCGGCGAGCCGGCGATCACGGTCAATGCCGGCACGACCGAGGAATGGGTCGTCGAGAACTGGACCAACGAGCTGCACGCCTTCCACATCCACCAGGTGCACTTCCGCGTGCTCGAGGTGAACGGCAAGCCGGAGAAAGATCCGGAACTGCTCGACGTCATGACTGTGCCGGCTGCGCGTACGAGCTCTGGCGACGTGACCAAGGCGAAGGGACCTGTCATGCCCGGCCGGATCCGCATCAAGCTCTATTTCCCACCGGAGCTGGCCGGCGACATCCCGTTCCACTGCCATCTGGTCGACCATGAGGATTCCGGGATGATGGCGGTGCTGCGCGTGCTGCCGCCGCAGACCGCACAGCAGCGGAAAGCGGAACTGACGCCGGCGGACCTGCTGAAGAACGCGCCGATCTGCCGCGCAGCCGACGGCACCGCGCCTTCGTCGAAGCCGGAATAGAAATGGAAAGGGGCGCTCCGGCATCGACGGAGCGCCCCCAATCAGGCGGAAAAGGATCGGGCCGATCGCCTCAGGTGGCAATCTGGATTAGATAGGTCTCACCCTGACTGACCGTCCAGCGCTCGCCGGAACCATCCTTGTAAGTGCCGTTGTAGAGGGCCACCACCTGGGACGTCGTCAGCGGATAGTTGCTGATGTTGGCGCCGCTGCTGCGGTTGCTGTTGAGCGCATTCAGATAGCCGGCCGCGTACTGGGACTCGGTGCTGCCCGGCATGTTCTTCAGCACATATCCCAGCGGCTGGTTCGGACCCGCGCCGAAGAGCGCCGCAAACGTCAAGGAAGCGTCGGGATAGCTGTTGTTGTAGTGGTTGGACGGCTGCGGACTGGCCAAGGCCGCGTTCGAGGTGTAGGCCTGCTTCCAATAGCCGGGCGACCGACCGGTGCCGCAGCTCACCCCCAACGGCTGGTGCGACAGGTTGTTGATGCCGCCCGCCGTCTGCGCCGAGAGGAACGCCGACGGCACGACGCAGGAACCACCGTAGACCGGTCGGTTGCGCATCAGCACGACGCCGGTCGCGGCCCCGGCAGCCCCCGCCATCCAGGCGCGGCGCGAGGGCTTTCCCGCACCGGCAGCCGACTTCGGCATGTCGACAGAACCAGGCGCACCGGCCGCGCCCGCGGCCTGGTCACCCTGGATCGGCGCCGGCATTTCCGGCGATAGCTTTTCCGTCATAAGAGTTGCCCGAAAGCCGTTAAAAAGAAGCGGAAATTACCGACGCGTAAACCGTCGGGTTCCTTTACACATTGCCAGAGACGCCGGCGAGTGCTCGAGGGCCACCGCTCAGAATAATATGCTACCGATGAATTGTTTAATTTTGTGTAGCGAAAAGGACGATTGCTGGCAAGGGGCCAACATAGCCGCAGGTATGTCATCGCGGCTGTGGCGCAACGCGCGACTGTGGACGGTCGTTCCGGGGAAGCGAGCGGGCGCATCTCGCGGCACGCCGCCCCCGTACCATGGCTCCGGCGCCGTGCGGAACACGGCTAACCGCGCCGCGACACTATGTCATTGAAAAGGGAGGTTGGCGGAGGGGATGGGATTCGAACCCACGATAGAGGTTTACCCTCTATAACGGTTTAGCAAACCGCCGCCTTCAGCCACTCGGCCACCCCTCCACCGATGAGTGGGTTTTTTCACGGCGTTTGTGCAACCGTTCTTAAAGAGGGGCGGTCAACCTGTCAACGGACTGTCTCGCACGCCACGTCCCCGTCGCGCGCAGGGCGGCTGCGCGCGGTCGACCAGAGCGTTTTTCTTGCGCCCCCGACGCAAGTCCGGCGCCGGCCCGGCCACAAGCCGGCGCGCCGGCGTGTGTTACCAGCGTGTGTTAGAGGATCTGCGCGATCAGATAGCTGACCCCGACGACCGCGGCCCAACTGGCAGTGGCGGAGGCAAGCGCCACCGTCACGCGCAGGCTGCGTGACCATTTGAGGTCTTTCGAGGCGCCCCCCATCGGGCAACGCGTGGAATGTTCCGAATTTACGAGCATGATCACGGCCTTGACCCCTCCCCGGGTCCCTGCTGTTTCATGACACAATGATGATATAGGCAAATTAACAACAAATGCAAAAGGGGTCGAGCATCGCTCGACCCCTTTATTTACTTCGCAGTTGCGAGATAAATTACGGCGCCAGCTTCTTGCGCAACAAATCGTTGAGCAAGGCGGGATTGGCTTTGCCCCCGGTTGCTTTCATCACCTGGCCGACGAAGAAGCCGAACAGCTTGTCCTTCCCGGAACGGTATTCAGACACCTTATCTCCATTCGCCGCCAGCACAGCATCGATCGCCTGCTCGATGGCGCCGGTATCCGTCACCTGCCGCAAGCCCTGCGACTCGACGATCTCGCCGGCGCTCTTGCCGGTTTCGAGCATCGCCTGGAACACGTCCTTGGCGATCTTGCCCGAGATCGTGTTGTCGGCGATGAGATCGACAAGTTCGCCCAAGGCCTTGGCCGAGATCGGCGACGCCTCGATGCCCACGCCCAGCTTGTTCAAGGCGCCGAACAGGTCGCCGGTCACCCAGTTGGCCGCGAGCTTCGGATCGCGGCCTGCAGCCACCTCCTCGTAGTAGTACGCAGTCGCCTGCTCGGCCACCAGCACGCCCGCGTCATAAGGGCTGAGCTTGAAGTCGGCGATGAAGCGCGCCTTCTTCGCGTCCGGCAGCTCCGGCATATCCGCCTTGACCCGCTCGATCATTGCCGGATCGAGCACCAGCGGCAGCAGGTCCGGATCGGGGAAGTAGCGATAGTCGTGCGCCTCCTCCTTGGAGCGCATGGGCCGCGTGACGCCGCGGCCGGAATCGAACAGGCGCGTCTCCTGCTTGATCGCGCCGCCGTCCTCCAGCACCTCGATCTGGCGTCGCGCCTCGTACTCGATCGCCTGCATGACGAAGCGGATCGAGTTCACGTTCTTGATCTCGTTGCGCGTGCCGTAGGGCTCGCCCGGCCGGCGCACCGAGACGTTGCAGTCGCAGCGCATGGAGCCTTCCTCCATGTTGCCGTCGCAGGTGCCGAGATAGCGCAGGATCGAGCGCAGCTTCTTGAGGTACGCCCCCGCCTCCTCGGCCGAGCGCATGTCGGGCTCCGACACGATCTCCATCAGCGGCACGCCGGCCCGGTTGAGATCGATGAAGGTCATCGTCGGCGACTGGTCGTGCAGGCTCTTTCCCGCGTCCTGCTCCAGGTGCAGGCGCGTGACGCCGACCTCGCGCGTCGAGCCGTCGGGCATATCCAGCACGAGCTGGCCCTTGCCCACGATCGGCTGGCTGAACTGCGAGATCTGATAGCCGTTCGGCAGATCGGCGTAGAAATAGTTCTTCCGGTCGAACACCGAGACCTGGTTGATCTCAGCATCGAGGCCGAAGCCGGTCTTGATCGCCTTCTCGACCGCCTGCTCGTTGATGACCGGCAGCATGCCCGGGAAGCCGGCATCGACCGGCGAGACCTGGGTATTGGGGTCGGCGCCGAACGCGGTCGCAGCCCCAGAGAACAGCTTCGCCTCGGTCGTGACCTGGGCATGGACCTCGAGGCCGATCACGACCTCCCACTTGCCGGTCCGGCCTTCGATCAGCAACTCGTCGCGCACGGGAACGGTGGTGCTGCTCATGGCTCAGGCCCTCCCCGCCCGCTCGGGCTTCGCTGTGAACCCCGCCGCCGTCTCGAGCGCGCCGGCGGCGCGGATCATGGTCTCCTCGTCGAACGCCCGGCCGATGATCTGCAGGCCCAGGGGCAGGCCGTCGGCCGTGAGCCCCGCCGGCACCGAGATGCCCGGCAGGCCCGCGAGATTGACCGGCACGGTGAACACGTCGTTCAGGTACATGGCGAGCGGATCGTCCATCTTCTCGCCGATCCCGAAGGCGGCCGACGGCGCCGTCGGCGTCAGGATGACGTCGCACTGCTGGAACGCCTGCTCGAAATCCTTGGCGATCAAGGTGCGCAGGCGCTGGGCCTTCAGGTAATAGGCGTCGTAATAGCCGGCCGATAGCACATAGGTGCCGATCAGCACGCGCCGCTTCACCTCCGCGCCGAAGCCTTCGGCCCGGGTGTTCTCGTACATCTCGTCGAGCGAGGCGCCCGGCACGCGCAGGCCGAAGCGCACGCCGTCGTAGCGCGAGAGGTTGGCCGAGGCCTCGGCCGGCGCGATGATGTAATAGGTCGGCAGCGCGTACTTGGTCATCGGCAGGCTGATCTCGACCGGCGTGGCGCCCGCCGCCTTCATCCAGTCGATGCCCTGCTGCCACAGCGCCTCGATCTCGGCCGGCATGCCGTCGAGGCGGTATTCCTTGGGAATGCCGACGCGCAAGCCCCGGATGTCGCCGGTGAGTGCCGCCTTGAAGTCCGGCACGGCGAGCGGTGCCGAGGTCGAATCCTTCGGATCATGGCCGGCCATGACGCTGAGCATGATCGCCGCGTCCTCGACCGTGCGGGTCATAGGCCCCGCCTGATCGAGCGACGACGCGAAGGCGACGATGCCCCAGCGCGAGCAGCGGCCATAGGTCGGCTTCAGCCCGACGATGCCGCAGAAACCGGCCGGCTGGCGGATCGAACCGCCGGTGTCGGTGCCGGTCGCCGCCAGCGCCAGGCGGGCGGCGACCGAGGAGGCCGAACCGCCGGACGAGCCGCCCGGAACCAGCTGGCGATTGCCGCCTTCCTTGCTCCAGGGATTGATGACCGGGCCGTAATAGCTCGTCATGTTCGACGAACCCATGGCGAACTCGTCGAGATTGAGTTTGCCCAGGCAGGTGGCGCCGGCATCCCACAGCTTCTGCGTGATGGTCGACTCATAGGGCGGCTTGAAGCCGTCCAGGATGTGCGAGGCGGCCGTGGTCAGCACGCCCTTGGTGCAGAACAGGTCCTTGATCGCGATCGGCAGGCCCTCGAGCACGCCGCCCTCGCCGCGCGCCAGGCGCTCGTCGCTCGCCTTCGCCATATCGAGCGCCTTCTCCGGCGTCTCGGTGATGAAGGCGTTCAAATCGCGCGACGCCTCGATCGCGGCGATATGCGCCTTCGCAAGCTCGACGGCGGAGAATTTCCTGTCGGCCAGCCCCTTGCGGGCGGACGCCAGGGTCAAATCGGTAAAATCGCTCATTACTCGACCACCTTCGGCACGGTGAAGAAACCGTGCAGCGCACCGGGCGCGTTCTTCAGGATGTCGTCGGCCCGATTGCCGTCGGTCACCTTATCGGGACGCATCGGCAATGTGATGGCGGCGACGCTCGTCATCGGCTCGACACCTTGCGTGTCGACCTCGTCCAATTGCTCGACCCAATGGAGGATCTTGTTGAGCTCTTGGCCAAGCGCTTCGCGATCGGCTTCGGGAACCTTGATGCGTGCCAGGGTGGCGATGCGCGCCACGGTGGCCTTGTCCAACGACATGAGATAAACCTCGGGGTCTTCCGGGAACGCCACCGCCGGAAGGTCCGCCTCGGGATCGCTCGTGCGGGAAAACCGAGCGCGGCCCAGGGCGTTGCCTGATCTCGACGGAAGCCGGAAGCTAGCACCCCATCATGCCGATCCGCAACCCTACGGAACTCAAGGCCTGCCTCGCCCCGGGCGAGCGGCTCCTGGGGCTCGATCTCGGCACCAAGACGATCGGCCTCGCGCTCTCCGACACGCTGCTGATGGTGGCCTCGCCCTTGAAGACGCTGACGCGCGGCAAGTTCAAGGACGACGCGGCGGCACTGGCGGCACTCCGCCGCGAACATCGGGTGGGTGCGCTCGTCCTGGGCCTGCCCATCAACATGGATGGCACCGAGGGACCGCGCGCCCAAGCGACCCGCGCCTTCGCGCGCAATCTGATGGCGATAGACGACCCGAACATCCTGTTCTGGGACGAGCGCCTGTCGACCGCTGCCGTGACGCGCGGCATGATCGAGGCCGATCTCTCGCGCAAGCGCCGGGCCGAGATCGTCGACAAGGCGGCGGCGGCCTATATCCTGCAGGGCGTGCTCGACCGGCTCGCCTATATGGCATCCGTACCACCCGCCCCTGATTCCGAGCCGTGAGCCTTATTGCGCCATGACCGATCTGCAGCTGCGCATCGCGGTCGTCGTCCCGTCCGGCGACGTACTCCATGCCGATTTCGCCATGTCGCTCGCCCGGATGTGCGCCGCGACCCAGGGCCTCAGGCTCAATGTCATCAACACCAAGTCGTCGATCGTCGCGATCGCGCGCAACAACGGCGTCGAGCTCGCCCAGGAGTTCGACGCCCATTATCTCCTGTTCCTCGACAGCGACATGATGTTCCCGGAGGCGACGCTCCTGCGCCTCTTGATGCACCAGCGGGACATCGTGGGGGCGACATATCCGAAGCGCGTTCCGCCCTATAACGCGCTTGGCACCGTGCTGCCGGGCGACGTCTCCAAAACGGCGTCGGGCCTGATCGAGATGGCGCGCATTCCGACCGGCTGTCTGCTCGTCAAGATGAGCGTGTTCGAGCAGCTCGCCCGGCCCTATTTCCGTTTCGACGCGAACGAGACGACCGGCGACATTATCGGCGAGGACTATATCTTCTGCGACCGCGCGCGGTCCGCAGGCTTCCGCATCTGGTGCGACCCGGCGCTCTCGCACGAGATCGGCCACATTGGCCAGCAGGTGTTCAGGATTCCGCTGGTGCAATCGGCAGAAACCATACCGTCAGAAACCACACCTTCCGCGAGCCAATAACGCTTTACCGCTTGACCCGGGCCGGCGGCGGATCAATCTAGTGGCAATCCTTTTGGCCCACGGACTTGGCTGCCATGGTCGACGCCGTCACCGGCACTAGCACGGTTGCAACGCTCCAGATCGCCAACGCCAGCGCGCAGATCGCGGCGACGACGAACACGATCGCGAGCCAGATCGACGCTGCCCAGAGCAACGCCGGCCAAATCAACACCGGCTCGCCGCCCAGTGCCGTGTTCGGCTCGTCGGCAGTCTCGGCGCCACCGGTGACAGGGACTCAGCCGTCGAATGCCGCGGCTCAGGTGTTCCAGGCGCTGCAGACACCGCCCGCGGTCGGCACCAGCGCCACCGCACAGTCCGTCTCGCGCTCGCCGGCCTACGATGTGTCCTATCAGCCCAGCTCGCCCGCGGCCGATGGCCAGGGCCTGGTCGCGCGGCCGAACGAAAACCCGGTGCAGCAGACGGTCGAGGTCGCGACGGCCACGAACGCCTTCGCGGCCAATGTCCAGTCGCTGCAGACGACGAACCAGATCAATCACAGAATCCTGGACGTGACGACCTGAGCCCGCGGAACATATCGGGCCGGATTTGCCGCGGGCGCTCAGCCAGTTGTCACCCACGGGACGGGGGCTTATACGTCTTGCCTCATGGATAAGCTCCCTTCCCCGCTCTTCCCGCACCGGCACCTGCTCGGCATCGACGGCCTCAAGGCCGACGAGATCAGCGCGCTCCTCGACCTGGCCGAGGGCTATGTCGAGCAGAACCGCGCCGACGACAAGAAGCGCACGGTGCTGCGCGGCCGCACGATCATCAACCTGTTCTTCGAGAACTCGACGCGCACCCGCACCAGCTTCGAGCTGGCCGGCAAGCGCCTGGGCGCCGACGTCATCAACATGTCGGTCGACGGCACGTCCATCAAGAAGGGCGAGACGCTGATCGACACGGCGATGACCTTGAACGCCATGCACCTGGACGCGCTCGTCGTGCGCCATCACGAGAGCGGCGCCGTCCATCTCCTGGCCGACAAGATGAACTGCGCGGTGATCAATGCCGGTGACGGCGCGCATGAGCACCCGACGCAGGCGCTGCTCGACGCGCTCACCATCCGCCGGCGCAAGGGCAGCCTCAAGGGCCTGACCGTCGCGATCTGCGGCGACATCCTGCACAGCCGCGTCGCCCGCTCCAACATCGCGCTCCTCAACATCATGGGGGCCCGCGTCCGGGTCGTCGCGCCGCGCACGCTGCTGCCGGCGCAGATCGAGCGCCTCGGCGTCGAGGTGTTCCACGACATGGCGCGCGGCTTGGCCGACGTCGACATCATCATGATGCTGCGCCTGCAGATGGAGCGGATGAACGGCAACTTCCTGCCGTCGCTGCGCGAGTATTTCCATTTCTACGGACTCGATCAGGCGAAGCTCGCCAAGGCCAAGCCCGACGCGCTCATCATGCATCCGGGGCCGATCAACCGCGGTGTCGAGATCGACAGCGCCGTCGCCGACGACATCGACCGCAGCCTGATCCTGGGCCAGGTCGAGATGGGCGTCGCCGTGCGCATGGCGTGCCTCGACCTGCTGCTGCGCACCGACGAAAAGCGGAACGACGCCTGATGCCCTCGACGCTGTTCAAGAACGCCCGCCTCATCGACCCCTGGACGCATCTCGACCAGGCGGGCGACCTGCTCGCCGTCGACGGCACGATCCGCGCGGTCGGCGCCGATGCCGCCCCCGCGGCGCCGGCCGATGCGGTCATCATCGATTGCGCCGGCCAATGCCTGGCGCCCGGCCTCGTCGACATGCGCGTGCACCTGTCCGAGCCTGGCCACGAGCATCTGGAAGACATCGAGACGACGAGTCGCTCCGCCGTCGCCGGCGGCATCACCTCGCTGGTGGCATTGCCCGGCACCGAGCCGGTGCTGGACGACGTCTCGACCGTCGAGTTCGTGTCGCGTCGCGCCCGAAAGCTGGGGCTGGTCAATATCTATGCCTATGGCGCCGCGACCCGCGGCCTCGCCGGCAAGGAGCTGACCGAGATGGGCCTGTTGGCGCAGGCCGGCGCCGTGGGCTTCACCGATGGCGGCAGGGCGATCGCCGACGCGCTCGTCATGCGGCGCGCCTTGAGCTACGCCCGCACCTTCGACCAGCTGATCGTGCAGCACCCGGAGGAGCCGAAACTTGCCGCCGGCGGTGCGGTGACCGAGGGCGAGGTCGCGACGCGGCTCGGCCTGCCCGGCATCACGCCCGCGGCCGAACTCATCATGGTCGAGCGCGACCTGCGCCTGGTCGAGATCACCGGCGCCCGCTACCACGTGGCCCATGTCTCGACCGCGGCCGCGATCGAGGCGATCCGCCACGCCAAGGCGCACGGCCTGCCGGTGAGCTGCGACACGGCGCCCGCCTATTTCATGCTGAACGAGACGGCGATCGAGGAATACCGCACCTTCACCAAGCTCTCGCCGCCGCTCCGGCCCGAGGCCGACCGACGCGCCGTGGTCGAGGGCCTGCGCGATGGCACGATCGACGCGATCGCCTCCGACCATCACCCGCACGACCAGGATTCGAAGCGCCTGCCCTTCACCTCGGCCGCCGCCGGCATCGTCGGGCTCGAAACCCTGCTACCGCTGGCGCTGACGCTGCATCACAAGGGCGAGGTGCCGCTGCTGCGCGTGCTGCGCGCGCTGACCCAGGCGCCGGCCGACATTTTGCGCCTGCCGATCGGCCGTCTCGCCGTGGGGGCCGCCGCCGACCTGGTGCTGTTCGACCTGGACCGGCCCCACCGCATCCGGGCCGACCAGTTCAAGTGCAAGGCGCGCAACACGCCGTTCGACGGGCTGCCCGTCCAGGGCACCGTGCTCAAGACCTTCGTCGCCGGCCGCAACGTCCATAGCAGCGACCGGGCCTGACGGCATGGCGTTCGACCCGACGGCGCTGGCCGCGACGATCGTCCTGGCCTATCTCCTGGGCTCGATCCCGTTCGGCCTGGTGCTGACGCGCCTGTTTGGCGCCGGCGACATCCGCAAGATCGGCTCGGGCAACATCGGCGCCACCAACGTGCTTCGCACCGGGCGCAAGGGGCTGGCGGCCGCGACCCTCATCCTCGACGGCGGCAAGGGTGCCGTCGCCGTCGGTCTCGCCGATCATTGCAGCACGGATCTCGCGATTTTCGCCGCCGGTGCCGCGCTGGTGGGCCATCTGTTCCCGGTCTGGCTCCGCTTCAAGGGTGGCAAGGGTGTTGCCACCACGCTCGGCGTCCTGCTCGCCATCGCCTGGCCGGTCGGCGTCGTCGCCTGCCTCGTCTGGCTGCTGGTCGCCTTCACGCTGCGCTATTCCTCACTCGCTGCCCTGGTCGCGATCGGCACGAGCCCGGTCGTCGCCTTGTTCCTGGCTGACGGGCCGCGCGCGATCCTGGCGCTGCTCATGGCCGTGCTGGTGTTCGCCCGCCACCACGAGAACATCCGCCGGCTCGCAAGCGGCACCGAGAGCAAGATCAAGCTCAAGAAGGCCTGAGGGCGACATTTCGGTCTCTCAGCCACCAGTTGACGCCCGCGCGCCGCATGGTCATGATTTGTTCCATGCCGTCCGACGCGATTCTCAATCCCCAGGAGCGGCTCGACTGGCTGCGGCTTATCCGCACGGAGAATGTCGGGCCGGTCACCTTTCATCAGCTGCTGCAGCGCCACGGCTCGGCCGCGGCGGCGCTCGCCGCCTTGCCTGAACTCGCCCGGCGCGGCGGCCGGCGCAATTTCACGGTCTTTTCGCGCGAGCAGGCGGAGCGCGAGCTCGCCGCCGTGCATCGGCTGGATGCCCGGCTCGTCGCCTGGGGCGAGCCGGACTATCCGCCGGCCTTGGCGCCGCTCGACGATGCGCCGCCGCTTCTGACCGTGCTCGGCCGCGGCGATCTTACGCACCGGCGTTCGATCGCGCTCGTCGGCGCGCGCAACGCGTCGGCTGCCGGCCAGCGCTTCGCGCGCGAGATGGCCTACGACCTGGCGCGCGCCGGCTTCGTCGTGACCTCCGGCCTCGCGCGCGGCATCGATGCGGCGGCTCATGGCGGCGCCCTCGCCCACGGCACGGTCGCGGTGGTCGGTGGCGGCGCCGACGTGGTCTATCCCGAGGAGAATCGCGGTCTCTATGAAGAAATCGTCGAGCGCGGCGCGGTCATGGCCGAAAGCCCGGTCGGCACCGTGCCGCAGGCACGGCACTTCCCACGGCGCAACCGGCTCATCTCCGGCATGTCGGACGGTGTGGTGGTGATCGAGGCGGCGCTTCGTTCCGGCTCCCTCATCACCGCGCGATTCGCCGCCGAGCAAGGCCGCGAGGTGTTTGCCGTGCCGGGCTCGCCGCTCGACCCGCGCTGCCGCGGCACCAACGACTTGATCCGCCACGGCGCCACACTGGTCGAGGGTGCCGAGGACGTGCTGACGGCGCTCGCGGCCTTGAGCGGGCGCGACGCCATCCCGCCCGTGCCTCGGCGGGTGCCACCCAGACCGCAACCGCCGAGGCCGCCGCCGGAAACGAGCCCGGCGGAGATCGAGGCGGCTGAGAAATCGGTCACAGGACTGTTGGGTCCGACGCCGGTTACGGTTGACGAACTTCTCCGCCAATGCCACTTGTCGCCGTCGATCATCGCAACGGTCCTGCTCGAGCTGGAACTGGCGGGGCGCCTGGACCGTCATCCCGGCGGTCTCGTCTCGCTGCGATGAACCATCGCCCAAGCTCCGCATTGAGCGATTTCGAAGAAGGGTTACCGGCCGCCTCATGAATGTCGTCGTCGTCGAGTCGCCAGCCAAGGCGAAGACCATCAATAAGTACCTTGGCGACGGCTATACCGTGCTCGCCAGCTATGGGCACGTGCGCGATCTGCCCGCCAAGGACGGCTCGGTCCGGCCCGAAGAAGACTTCGCCATGTCGTGGGAGGTCGAGGATCGCGCCGAAAAGCGCGTGCGCGACATCGTCCACGCCCTGAAAGGTGCCGAGACCCTGTTCCTCGCGACCGACCCGGACCGCGAGGGCGAGGCGATCTCGTGGCACCTGGCCAGGGTGCTGGAGGAGCGCAAGGCGCTCAAAGGCATTCCGGTGAAGCGCGTCGTGTTCAATGAGGTCACCAAGTCGGCGGTGACCGAGGCGTTCAAGAACGCGCGCGCGCTGAACGACGAGCTGGTCGACGCCTATATGGCGCGCCGCGCGCTCGACTATCTCGTGGGCTTCACGCTCTCGCCCGTGCTGTGGCGCAAGCTGCCGGGCAGCCGGTCGGCCGGCCGCGTGCAATCGGTCGCCTTGCGGCTCATCTGCGAGCGCGAGGCCGAGATCGAGGTCTTCCGTCCGCGCGAATACTGGTCGGTCGAGAGCACCTTCAAGACCGGCCCTGGCGCCACGTTTTCGGCGCGGCTCACCCATCTCGACGGCCGCAAGCTCGACCGGTTCGACTTGGCCAACGAGGCGGCCGCCAAGGCCGCGGTCGCCGCCGTCACCGCCGAGCCCGGTTATGCGGTCGCGAAGCTCGAGCATCGCCAGGTCCGCCGGCATCCGCAGCCGCCGTTCACGACCTCGACCCTGCAGCAGGAGGCATCGCGCAAGCTGGGCTTCTCGGCGAGCCGCACCATGCAGGTCGCCCAGCGGCTCTATGAGGGCATCGACCTCGGCGGCGAGGCGGTCGGCCTGATTACTTATATGCGAACCGATGGTGTCGCTCTGTCGAACGACGCCATCACCGCCGCCCGCCGGCTGATCGGCCGCGACTATGGCGAGAAATACGTGCCGGCGGCGCCGCGCCAGTACAAGGCGGTCGCCAAGAACGCCCAGGAGGCGCACGAGGCGATCCGGCCGACCGACGTGCTGCGCCTGCCGTCGCAGGTCGCAGGCGCGCTCGATGCCGACCAGTTGCGGCTCTACGAGCTGATCTGGAAGCGCACCGTCGCCTGCCAGATGGAATCGGCCGTGCTCGACCAGGTCGTGGTCGACATCAACGGCGCCTCGGGCCGCGTCACCTTCCGCGCCACCGGCTCGGTCGTGCGTTTCGACGGCTTCCTGAGGCTCTACCAGGAAGGCCGCGACGACGAAGCCGACGACGAGGAGAACCGCCGCCTGCCGCCGCTCACCGAACGCGAGGCGCTCAGCCGGCTCGACGTCAGGCCCGAGCAGCATTTCACCGAGCCGCCGCCGCGCTATACCGAGGCGAGCCTGGTCAAGAAGCTCGA
This sequence comes from Aliidongia dinghuensis, assembly GCF_014643535.1. NCBI lineage: Bacteria > Pseudomonadati > Pseudomonadota > Alphaproteobacteria > Rhodospirillales > Dongiaceae > Aliidongia > Aliidongia dinghuensis. The sequence goes on from NZ_BMJQ01000014.1 coordinate 132,962, forward strand.
GGAACTCGGCATCGGCCGGCCGTCGACCTATGCTTCGATCATCCAGGTCCTGCAGGACCGCGAGTATGTGACGCTCGAGAAGAAGCGCTTCCAGCCGCAGGACCGCGGCCGGCTGGTGACCGCGTTCCTCGAGAATTTCTTCGAGCGCTACGTCCAGTATTCCTTTACCGCGGACCTCGAGAACCTGCTCGACGAGATCTCCGGCGGTCGCGCCGACTGGAAGCAGGTGCTGCGCGAGTTCTGGGACCATTTCAGCCTGGCGATCGCCGGCACCAAGGACCTGACGATCAGCCAGGTGCTGGAGGCGCTCGACACCGAGCTTGGGCCGCATTTCTTCCCGGAGGACGGGTCGGGCAAGGATGCGCGCCTGTGCCCGAGCTGCGGCCAGGGCCGGCTGTCCTTGAAGCTCGGCAAGTTCGGCGCCTTCATCGGCTGCTCCAACTATCCGGAATGCCGCTTCACCCGGCCGCTCGCGGTCGAACAGGGCCAGGGCGACAGTGAGGCTGCGTCCAACGGCGACACAGGCCCACGCGCGCTCGGCACCGATCCGGTGACGAGCCTGCCGGTGAGCGTGCGCAAGGGCCCCTACGGCAGCTATATCCAGCTGGGCGAAGGCGACAATGGCGAGAAGCCGAAACGCGTCTCGCTGCCCAAGGGCATGAAGCCGCAGGACGTGGCCCTGGATACCGCGCTCGGCCTCCTGGCGCTGCCGCGCGACATCGGCTCGCATCCGGAGACCGGCGAGATGATCGTCGCCGGCATCGGCCGGTTCGGGCCCTACATCAAGCTCGGCAAGACCTTCAAGTCGCTGGCGGCCGACGATGACGTGCTGACGATCGGCATCAACCGGGCCGTGAGCCTGCTCGCCGAGCCGGCCAAGGGCGGCCGTGCGGCGCCGACGCCCTTGAAGACCCTGGGCGCGCATCCGGCCGATCAGGCGCCGATCCAGGTCTTCAAGGGCCGCTATGGTCCCTATGTCGCCCATGACGGCGTCTATGCCACGCTGCCGAAGGGGGCGGATCCCGAGAGCTTCACGCTCGAGCAGGCGCTCGAGCTCCTGGCGGCGCAGAAGGCCAAGCCCAAGGCCGGCAAGGGCCGCGCCGGCACCAAGGCCGCGCCGAAGAAGGCCGCGGCCAAGGCGAAGGCGGAACCCGCGGCAGAGGGCACCGCCGCGCGAAAGACGGCAGCCAAGAAGGCGCCTGCCGCCAAGCCCGCCGCCAAGAAAACCGCGGCGAAGAAGGCGCCGGCGACGAAGAAGGCGGCGAGCGCCTGATGGCGAAGCCGCCCGGCGGCAAAGCTCCCAAGACGCGGGTGCCGCATCGCGTGCCCGGCGGCCTGCCGACCCGGCAGCAGATCGTCGAGTTCATCGCTCAGAGCCCGGTGCCGGTCGGCAAGCGCGAGATCGCCAAGGCATTCAAGGTCGGCAGTGCCGACCGGGTCGCCTTGAAGGGCCTGCTCAAGGACATCGAGCGCAGCGGCCCGGTCGAGCGCGGCCCCCGCCGGCGCCTGGCACCCGTCGGCGCCTTGCCCGAGATCGCGGTGGTCGAGATCGCCGGCATCGATGCCGAGGGCGAGCCGATCGTGCGCCTGCTCGGCAGCGATCCGTCGATCCCCACGCCGAGCATCCGGCTTGCCCCGGGCCGGCGCGGCGAGGAGACCCTGGGCGTGCGCGACCGCGCCGTCGCCCGGTTCCGCCGGCAGGAGGACGGCAGCTATCTCGCCGCCGTCGTGCGCAAGGTCGAGCCGCAGGGCGAGCATGTGCTGGGCGTGTTCAAGGCCGATGCCGACGGCGCCGGCCGTATCGTGCCGACCGACCGGCGGAACAAGACGACCTATCGCATCCGCGCGAACGAGGGGCTGGGTGCCGCCGACGGCGACCTGGTGCTGGCGGAACCCCTGCCCGTGCCGCGCCTGGGCCTGCCGCACGCCCAGGTGATCGAGCGGCTGGGCCGGATGAGCGATCCGAAGGCGATCAGCCTGATCGCGATCCACCAGCAGGGCATCCCGGTCGGTTTTCCCGAGGCGGCGATCAAGGAGGCCGAAGCCGCAAAGCCAGTGACGCTCGGCAGCCGCACCGATCTGCGCGACTTTCCGCTCGTGACCATCGACGGCGCCGACGCGCGGGATTTCGACGACGCAGTCTGGGCAGCACCGGACGACGACCCGGAGAACCCCGGCGGCTGGCACCTGCTGGTCGCGATCGCCGACGTCTCCTGGTACGTGCGCCCGGGCAGCGCGCTCGACCGCTCGGCCCGCGAGCGCGGCAATTCGGTCTATTTCCCGGACCGGGTCGTCCCCATGCTGCCCGAGGCCCTCTCGAACGAGCTTTGCTCGCTGAAGCCGGCGGTCGAGCGTGCCTGCATGGCGATCCATCTCTGGCTCGACGCCGACGGCAAGAAGCTTCGGCACAAGGCGGTGCGCGGCCTCATGCGCTCAGCAGCGCGCCTCACTTACGAGCAGGTTCAGGCGGCGATCGACGGCCGGCCCGACGATACCACCGGCCCGCTTGTCGACCCGGTCATCCGGCCGCTCTACGGCGCCTATGCAGCCCTCGACAAGGCGCGGCGGAAGCGCGGCACGCTCGACCTCGACATTCCGGAACGGCGCGTCGTGCTGGGCCCCGACGGCACGGTCGAACGCATCGACCAGCGCGAGCGGCTCGACAGCCACAAGCTGATCGAGGAATTCATGATCGCCGCCAACGTCGCCGCGGCCGAGATCCTGGAAAAGGTCCACAAGCCCTGCATGTACCGGGTCCATGACGCGCCCGATCCGGAAAAGCTGGCATCACTGCGCGAGTTCCTGGAAGGGCTCGAGATCCACGGGCTACAGCTCGCCAAGGGCCAGGTCGTGCGGCCGACGCATTTCAACCGGATCCTCGCCGCCGCCGAGGGCCGGCCCGAGGCCGCGATGATCAACGAGCTCGTACTCCGGTCGCAGGCCCAGGCGATGTACGCGCCGGACAACCTCGGCCATTTCGGCCTGGCGCTGAAGCGCTACGCCCATTTCACTTCGCCGATCCGCCGCTACGCCGACCTTCTGGTCCACCGCGCCATGGTCGCGGGCCTGCATCTGGGCGACGATGGGCTCGACACGGTCGATCCGGAGGCATTTGCCGAGCTCGGCGTCGACATCTCGCGCCTCGAGGGCCGGGCGGCGACGGCCGAGCGCAGCGCCGTCGACCGCTATCTGGTCGCCTATATGGCGCAGCATGTCGGCACGATCCTGCCCGGCCGGGTCAACGGCGTCACCCGATTCGGCCTGTTCGTGACGCTCGCCGAGAGCGGTGCCGACGGGCTCGTGCCGATTTCAAGCCTGCCGGCCGACTACTATCATCATGACGAGCGGGCGCACCGGCTGGTCGGACAGCGCAGCGGCCGTGTCTATCGGCTGGGCGACACGGTCGATGTGCGGCTCGCCGAGGCCGATCCGGTCGCGGGCGGCCTCACCTTCCAGCTGATCGACGGCGGCGGCGAGGATCGCGTCTCGCGCAAGGGCCAGCGCCTGCTGCGCACGCCGCCCAAGGACGCCGGACGGAAGTTCGATGGCCAGAAGTTCGACCGGCCGGGTCGCAAGCGCCCGGGCACCGCGCCCGGTCGTCGCTGAACTCGCGCCGCTGAAGTGGCGTCACTGAACCTGCGCCGCTGAACAGACGCCGTTGAGCCGATCTTGAAAAGACCGATGGGGACAGGCACGCTTTTTACGCGCATTCCACGGTCGGAATGCTTTGGGCGATGCCCTGGAGACGAGCGCCTTGGGGAGTAAGCGGAGCGGCTGCATCGAGGTCGGGCGGCGGAGCCTCGGCGGTGTCCTTCTGCTTCTGTCGCTGATGAGCGCTTGCGCCTCGTCGCTCGACAACCGAGCGACGCGCCCGGACCGACTCGGGCACGATTCGGCGGAAACGCTGTTTGCCGAGGCGTTCCACGAAATCCACCAATACTATTTGCAGCCGATTTCGAGCGAGACGCTGGCCATGGCCGGCCTCGCCCGGCTCGACCAGGACGACCGATCCTTCACGGTGGCCGAGATCGGCCATACCGTCGTGTTCTTCGACAAGGATACGGCGATCGAGCATGTGCCGGCGCCCGCCCCGGACGACGCCGACGGCTGGGCGGAAGTCGTGGCGACGGCGCTCGTCGACGGCCGCTCGCACGCGCCGGCGCTTGCGAGCGCCTCCGACGAGCAGCTTTACCAGAAACTGTTCGACGGCATCCTGCCCAAGCTCGACCGGTTCACCCGCTATGCCGGCGCCGACGCCGCGCGCGATCAGCGGGCGTCCCGCGACGGCTTCGGCGGCATCGGCATCACGCTCGACTATTCCGACGGCAATCCCCGCGTCTCGACCGTGACGCCTGGAACGCCGGCAGCACGCGAGATTCGCGTCGACGACCGGCTCGCTGCCGTCGACAACGTGCCGGTCGAGAGCCTGACCGAGCGGCAGGTCATCAACCGGCTGCGCGGCGAGCCCGGCTCGCGCGTCATCGTGACCCTGCGCCGGCCGGGGCGCGGCGAGCCGATCATGGTGTCCTTGCGGCGCGCGCTCATCGTGGCGCCGACCGTGACGGTCGACCGGGACGACCAAGTCGCGGTCTTCCGTATCTCGAGCTTCAACAGCGGCACGGTCCAGTCATTGGCCGACGCGATCGAGCGGATGCGGACGGAGCTTGGCCGGCAATGGCGCGGCGTCGTGCTCGACCTGCGCGGCAATCCAGGCGGCCTGCTCGAGCAGGCGACCGGCGTCGCGGCCCTGTTCATCGACCGTGGCCAGATCGTGAGCACGCGCGGCCGGGATCCGACGGCGACCCAGGATTTCGAGGCCCACACCGGTGACCAGACCCACGGGCTGCCCGTGGTTGTCCTCGTCAACGGCGGGTCCGCCTCGTCGGCCGAGATCGTGGCCGCGGCCCTGCAGGACCACGAGCGGGCCGTGCTGGTCGGCACCAGTTCCTACGGCAAGGGCACGGTCCAGCGCGTGCTCACCCTGCCGAACCAGGGCGAGCTGACGCTGACCTGGGCCCGGCTCTATACGCCGGCGCACTACGTGCTGCATGAACACGGCGTCGTGCCGGTCTTCTGCACGAGCCGCGCCGGCGCCTCAGAGACCGCGGCCGATCCGGCAGCCCGCCTCGCGGCGATCGTCGAGCATGGCCTGCATCCGCAGGGCGTCGAGGCGCAACCGCGTGCGACGCTTGCCGACCCGGCCTGGCAGCGCCTGCGCCGCGACTGCCCGGTCGAGACCGAGGACAATCCGCTCGACCTGAGGCTCGCCAAGCGGTTGCTGCACGATCCCTCGCTCTATGCTGCCGCCCTCTCCGCCCCGGCCGTGGCGCTGGCGCAGCAGTCGGGCGGACATTCCGACGCCGCACCCCTGCAATAGCGCTGCGCGCGCTTGACTTGGCGGCGGATCTCGATAGTTTGCGGCGTTTCGATGAACCCCGTTCGGAAGACCGGAAATGGCAAAGTCTGCAACCGTCCTGATCAAGCTCGTCAGCTCCGCTGACACGGGCTACTACTACGTGACGAAGAAGAACCCGCGCGCGAAGACCGAGAAGATGTCCTTGAAGAAGTACGACCCGGTCGTGCGCAAGCACGTCGAGTTCAAGGAATCGAAGATCAAGTAAGGCCGTTTCCGTCGCTGCCGGTCCGGGCGCCTGTCGAGGCGGCGGATCGGCCGGACGGCGGCCTCTGGCGGGACCGGGCAACCGGTCCGACGATCGTTCCCCGCGCATGCCCGAACGCCCCGCTCCCCCGAGCGGCGGCGTGTTTTTGTCTGTCCGGCTTTGACGATACGGCGAGGGACGCTTACGGCAGGATGCCGTCCGGCACGAACGGGCCGCAGCCGCTCGGCTGCCACACCATGACGCGGTTGCGTCCGGCGTGCTTTGCCGCATACAGCGCCTCGTCGGCGTTGCGCAGCAGCTTGGCCGGCGTCGTGGCGTCAGGCCCTGACACGGCGACGCCGATCGAAATCGTGACCGGCAGCGAGCGCGGCCCGATCGTGACCTCGATCGGCCGGTCGCCAATCGCCCGGCGAACGCGGTCGCCGACGGAGCCCGCGGCGCTGAGCGCGCTGTCGGGCATGACCACGACGAATTCCTCGCCGCCGTAGCGCGCGACGAGGTCGAAGCCGCGCACATTGCCGAGCGTGCGGCGCGCCACCTCGACCAGCACCTCGTCGCCGACCGAATGGCCGTAGGTGTCGTTCACCTGCTTGAAGCGGTCGATATCGAACATCAGGACCGCGACATCCTTCGCCGGGCCGCCGGAGCGGCCGAACAGCGTATCGAGATGGGCGGTCATGTAGCGGCGGTTGTAGAGGCCGGTCAGCCCGTCGGTGAGGGCCAGCGTCAGGCCGCGCTTGTAGTTGTCGAGCAGCTGGTCCTGCAGGCGCTTGCGCTTGATCTGGATCCGGGTGCGCGCGATCAGCTCGTTCCGGTCGACCGGACGGATGATGTAGTCGTTGGCGCCGAGGTCGAGCCCCTTGGCGAGGCGCGGATAGTCGCCGTCGTCGAGGATGAGCAGGATCGGCAATTGCCGCGTCTGCTCGACCGCGCGCAGCTGCGAGACGAGCCTGAGCGGATCCTCGCGCTCGAGCGCCATCGAGATGATGATGACGTCGTAGATGCCCTGGCCGGACAGCTGGTAGGTCTCGGCGTTGGTTTTGACCAGGGTCAGCTGGTCGGCGAGCGGCTTCAGGATCTGGGTCAGCTTGGCGCCGGCGAGCGGATTGTCTTCCAGCACCAGGATGTTGCCGGGTGCCACCTGCTCGACCTCGGACGCAGCACCGTCGCCCGGCAGGGCCGCCAGCCGGCCGTTGATCTCTTCGCGCAGCAGCCACTCGTCGAGCGTGCGCTTCAGCCGGATCAGCGAGCGCACGCGCGCGAACAGCGCCACGTCGTTGACGGGCTTGGTCAGGAAATCGTCGGCGCCGACCTCGAGCCCACGCAGCCGGTCGGCAACGTCGCTGAGCGCCGTGACCATGACGACCGGAATGTAGCGGGTCGCGGGGTCGCTCTTCAGGCGCTTGCACACCTCGAGCCCGTCCATGCCCGGCATCATGACGTCGAGCAGGACGATGTCCGGCGACTCGCGCTTGGCGATCTCGAGCGCCTGCGGTCCATTCGATGCGGTCAGAACGTCGTAGTACTCACTCAGAAGCTTCGCTTCCAGCAGCCGGACGTTGACCTCTATGTCATCGACGACGAGAACTCTGGCGGACATCCACCGCTCGCTAATTAAGGAACTGCTTCAAAGTCTTGATGAAATACGCGACGGAGATCGGTTTGGCCAGATATGCTTCGCACCCGCCCTCGCGCATTTTCTCCTCGTCGCCCTTCATGGCGAAGGCCGTGACGGCGATGATTGGAATCGATTTCAGATCGTCATCCTCCTTGATCCATTTTGTTACCTCCAGGCCGGAGATTTCCGGCAACTGAATGTCCATCAGGATCAAATCCGGGTGGTGCTGGCGTGCGAGCTTCAACGCCTCGATGCCGTCCTTGGTCTGCAGCGTGTTGTAGCCATGAGCCTCCAGCAGATCATGAAACAGTTTCATATTGAGGTCGTTGTCTTCGACGATCAGAATCGTCTTGCTCATCGGAAGTTCCTTAGTGCGATACCGGTCGGCCCTTGAGGGTACAACCAGTTCGAAAGACGCCATCACCATCCTGGACCGTGGTCACCCTCAACGCTTAGCCAAGCAGCCTTAAGATTTGGTAAGCCTTTTCGGCCCCCGGCGTCGTCGAGGCCGATTTTGTTGATTTGACACATATTTTTATGGGTTTGTTTCAAATGGGTCCGACCCTTCGCACCCCGGCCCTTCGCACCCCGGCCCTTCGCATCGGCGTCGATCTCGGCGGCACCAAGATCGAGGCCATCGCGTTCGATCCCGCAGGCAGGATGCTGATGCGCCATCGCGTGCCGACCCCGGCGGGCGATGCCACGGCCCGGATCGCCGCGATTCGTGATCTCGTCGGCCTGGTCGAGGCGCAACTGGGCGCCCGCGGCACGGTCGGCGTCGGCACGCCCGGCGCGCTCTCGCCGGTCTCGGGCCTCATCCGGAACGCGAACTCGACCTGCTTCAACGGCCAGCCGCTCGACCGCCTGCTGGCCGAAGCGCTCGGCCGTGAGGTGCGCATCGCCAACGACGCGAATTGCTTCGCGCTCTCCGAGGCGACCGACGGCGCCGGCGCCGGCGTGCCGGTCGTGTTCGGCGTGATCCTCGGCACCGGGGTCGGCGGCGGCCTCGTGATCGACGGCAAGATCCTGACCGGGCGCCACGCGATCGCCGGCGAGTGGGGCCATAATCCCCTGCCCTGGCCCGAACCCGGCGAGCGCCCCGGCCCGGCCTGCTACTGCGGCCGGACCGGCTGCACGGAAACCTTCCTGTCCGGCCCCGGCTTTGCCGCCGATCATGCGGCCGTCACGGGCGAGGCGCTCCTGACCGCCGAGATCGTGGCGCGTGCCGAGGCCGGCGATGGGCCGGCCCGCGCCAGCCTCGAACGCTACATCGATCGCCTCGCCCGCGGCCTCGCCGCCGTCATCAACCTGGTCGATCCCGACGTCATCGTGCTGGGCGGCGGCCTGTCGAACCTGACAATGCTCTACGAGGCGGTGCCGGCGCGCTGGGGCCGCTACGTCTTCTCCGACACGGTCGCAACGCGCCTGGTACCGCCGCACCATGGCGATTCGAGCGGCGTGCGCGGCGCCGCCTGGCTCTGGCCCCTCCCTGACCGCGATTCGCCCTGATCGCGATTCGCCCTGACTGCGATTCGCCGCTGGCGATCGGGATCGAGTTCCGCTAAAACCGCCGGCCCTCGCGTCGTCGGAGATTTGGCATCATGGGCTACTGCGGCCTCGATTTCGGCACGTCGAACACGACCCTGGGCGTCGTCGACGGCAACGCGCCGCGCCTCATCGCGCTCGAAGGTGCTGAGACGACCCTGCCCAGCGCCATCTTCTTCGGATTCGGCGCCGGCCGGGCCGAGGTCGGCCGCGCGGCGATCGACGCCTATGCCAGGGGTATCGACGGGCGCCTGATGCGCTCGCTCAAATCCGTGCTCGGCACCGACCTCATCGATCAGGACACGCTGCTCGACCGGAACCGCATCGGCTTTCGCGCCGTGCTGCAGCGGCTGCTGAGCGAGATCCGGGCACGGGCCGAAGAGGCCGCCGGCCACCCGCTCGATGCCGTCGTCCATGGCCGGCCGGTGCATTTCGTCGACGGCGACGATGCCGCCGACCGGCGCGCGGAAGACGCACTGGCCGAAATCGCGCGCGCGATCGGCTTCCGCCATGTCTCGTTCCAGTTCGAGCCGATCGCGGCGGCACTCGATTACGAGCAGCGGGTCGAGCACGAGGAAGTGGCGCTCATCGCCGACATCGGCGGCGGCACGTCGGATTTCTCGATCGTACGGCTGGGGCCGGACCGCCGGCGCGCGGCCGACCGGGCCGCCGACATCCTGGCCAACGACGGCATCCGCGTCGGCGGCACCGATTTCGACCGGCTCCTGTCGCTGAAGAGCGCCATGCCGCATCTGGGCTACCAGTCGCCGATGAAGCGGCCCGGCTTGCTGGCGCCCAACGGCTATTTCACCGACCTTTCGACCTGGTCCAAGATCAACTTCCTCTACACGCCCAAGGTCATGGCCGAGATTCGCCAGGTCCAGCGCGAATCGGCCCGGCCGGAGCTGATCGCGCGGCTCCATCACGTGCTGGAGGAGCACCTGGGCCACCGCCTGGCGATGACGGTCGAGCGCGGCAAGATCGGCCTCAGCGACCAGGCGGCGTTCGACCTGCCGCTCGGCTGGATCGAGCCGGGCCTGGCGGCCGGCTTCGCCCGTCCGGCGTTCGAGGCCGCGACCGACGAGCTCTGCCGCAGCATCGCCGGCATGATCCGCCGATGCCTCGCCGACGCCGGGCTCGGACCCGAGCGGATCGACGCAGTGTTCCTCACCGGCGGCTCGACCCTGTTGCCCAACGTCCGCCGCGCCATCCTGGACGAGTTGCCAGAGAGCCGGGTGGTCGAAGGCGACAAGTTCGGCTCCGTCGGCCTCGGGCTCACGATCGAAGCCATGCTCCGGTACAATTGAGCGATCGTTCAAACGTAGTTAACGCCTCCCCGGGCAAGTTCGGATCGGTGACCGCTAAAGCGCGTCCTCACGAGGCAGCTCAACGCAGCCGTCGAGCCGCGAACAAGGGGCAGGCAGATCATGCGCGCATTGGAGAACTGGTCGCTTTCCCGCAAGCTGGCTCTGCCGGCAGCGCTCGTCATCCTGGTCACGCTCGGCATCGTCGCCTACGCCAGCCACGCCATGAGCGGGCTGGCGCTGCAGCTGAAAGACATGACCGACCGGAAAGCGGTCGTACTGGAGCGGGCGCTCGAGGCGGAGAGCGTCTTCAACAGCGCCGCGGTCAGCGAAAAGAACGTCATCCTGTCGACCGACGAGAAGACGGCGCGCAACCACGTCAAGCTCTACGATGACGCCTCGGCCAAGACGCTCGATCTCTTGGACCAGCTCGACGCGCTGAAGCCCTCGCCCGATCAGGCGCAGCTGGTCGCGACATTCCGTAGGGCTGCGCTCGAACGCCGCGACATCAGCCACAAGGTGTTCGAGCTGGCCGCCGCCGGCAAGACGCAGGAGGCGTTCACGCTCTCGAGCCAGGAGGCGGCAAAGAAGCGGCGCGAGGCGATCACCGCGGTGGATCAGCTGATCGTCGGCCTGCGCACGGATCTGAAGTCGGCGCGCGAGAGCGCCGATGCCGAGGCGAACGCTGCACAAGATTGGCTGATCCTGGGCAGTGCCGCCGGCCTCGTGATCGCGTTCGGCCTCGGCGCCGCGATCACCATCGGCACGGTGACCCGCCCCTTGCGCCAGCTGACGCGCCTGACGCAGCAGCTGGCCGACGGCGATCTCGACATGACGGTGCCCGAGACGACGCGTCGGGATGAGATCGGCCACATGGCGGCGGCGCTCGCGATCTTCCAGGCGAACGCCCGCGAAGCGCAGCGGCTCACCGAGGCGATGGGCGAGGCCGCAGCGGCCAAGGAAGAGCGGCGCCACCAGATCGAGACGGAAATCCGGGATTTCGACAAAACCGTGGGCGGGGCGCTCGAGCAGCTCTCGTCCTCCGTGGCAGCACTCAATACGACGGCGGCGGAGATGACGGATACCGCCGGCGACACCAGCCGGCAGGCGAGCACGGTCGCGGCGGCGTCCCAGCAGACATCGGCCAATGTCGAAACCATCGCCGCCGCGGCGGAGGAACTGAGCGCCTCGGTCCAGGAGATCGCGCGCCAGACGAGCCACGCGGCGGGCATCATCGCGGGCGCCGTGCAGGAAACCGCCCATACCGACGAGACGGTGCGCGGCCTCGCCGACGCCGCGCTCAAGATCGGCGACGTCGTCAAGCTCATCAACGACATCGCGAGCCAGACCAACCTCCTGGCCTTGAACGCGACGATCGAGGCGGCACGCGCCGGCGAGGCCGGCAAGGGCTTCACCGTGGTGGCGTCGGAGGTCAAGTCGCTCGCCAACCAGACGGCGCGGGCGACCGAGGATATCGCGGCCCAAGTCGATGCAATCCGCAGCGTGGCGCAGGAGGCGATCGCGGCCATCGAGCGGATCGGCGGCACGATCCGCGAGGTGCACGAGGTCGCGACCGCAATCGCCGCCGTCGCCGAGCAGCAGCAGGCGAGCACGCGCGAGATCAGCCGCAACACCGCCGAGGCGGCCCGCGGCACGCGGGAGGTCTCCGGCACGATCGACCGGGTCAGCGGCGGCGCCGATCATACCCAGACCGCCGCCAGCCAAGTGCAGGCCGCCGCCGCGTCGCTCGGCCGTGAGGCCGACACGCTCCGCGCCTCGGTTGGCGCCTTCGTCGACCGGCTGCGGGTCGTCTAGCCGCGCGCCGAGCGCCGGCGCCAGATGCCGGGATAGTCCAGCACCAGCCCCTCGCCGTCGACGGTGAGATCGGCGGTGAAGCCGCTCGCAAGGCTGCGATAGCGGAAGCGGCGCGGCGCGTCGGGCACGTCGAGCAGGGTATAGTCCTGCGCCGACGGCTCGACCGTCAGTTCCGGCACGCGGATGTAGGCGACCTGGATTGCCTGCGGCCGGCCCGGCTCGAAGGAGAGCCGGCGGATCGGCAGCGTGTTGGTGAACGGCGACGCCATGATGTCGATGTCGACGCAAGCGGAAAGATCCGGCCGGCTCCAGCCGTCAACCGACCAGCGCCCGTCCGCCGAGCGTTCGACGGCCAGCGGCTTCGTCGCCCCGTCGCGCTCGACGACGAGCCGGGCCCGTCGGAAGCCCCACCCCCCGTCGAGCTCGACCTCGTAGGAGATGCGCAACGGGTCGGGCCCGAGCTGCACCAGCACGAGCCCGCTCGCAGTAATCGCCTCGGCCCCAGTCTCGAGCGACGAGTACTCCAGCGACAGATGCTCGAGACCGGTTCGATCAAGCCATTCCCAGACGATGTCCTCTGGCATCGCTCACTCCGGCTGGCTGCAATAGGCCTCGATCCTATAGCCATCCGGATCGATCGCGAAGGCGGCGTAGTAATCGTCGCCGTAATTCGGACGCAAGCCGGGTGCGCCATGGTCGCGTCCGCCGCCGGCGAGGGCTGCGGCATGGAACGCGTCGACCGCGGCCCGGCTCGGCGCCTTGAAGCAGAAATGCAAGCCCGAGCGCTCGTCCGCCGATACCGGCTGATCGGTCGCGATCAGGATCAGCACGCTCTCGGTGCCATAGCTGAATTCCCTGTCGTCGCCGAACCGGGTCGGAATGCCGAGCGCGCCGAGGGCTGGGTCATAGAAACGCCGGGACGTCGGGATATGCCGGACGCCGATGGAAACATGGTCGAACATGGGTGCCTCGCTTGCTCGAAAGCGGCCCGCCGATCGGGCCGTGGCTTGGAGACTAACCGGCCGCTCCTGACACCGTATTGTCAGGTAGGATCTGCCGATTTTCGTGCCGCCGCTGACGTTCTAAAGTGCGGCCTGTCACTCTCGCGTCGCCGCCGGCGGCTCCATGGAGACTTCCCCGCATGACGCGGATCGAACGCGCCTTCGCCATCCTGCTGCTGCTGAGCGACGGCAGCACGGTCACGGCCACCGAGCTCGCCCGCCGTTTCGAGGTCTCGGTGCGCACGATCTATCGCGACGTCGAGATGCTGAGCGAGACCGGCGTGCCGGTCTATGCCGAGCGCGGCTCCCAGGGCGGTTATCGCCTGCTTGAGGGCTATTTCCTGCCGCCCGTCACCTTCACCCGCGCCGAGACGGTCGCGATGCTGCTGAGCCTGGCGCTCGCGCGCGGCCTCAAGGTGCCGCCGTTCGCCGCCGAATTGGAGAGCGCCGAGCGCAAGCTGGTGGCGGCTTTGCCTCAGCGCCTGAAGCCGCTTCTGGCGGAGACCCGGCGCCTCATCGGCTTCGAGCGCCCGGCGATCGACGCGTTCCATCCGGAATGGCCGGGTGCGGCGGACGGCACGCCGGCGGCCGACGCGGCCGAGGCGCGCGCCGTCGAGATCTTCCTCAAGGCCGTGCTCGACGGCACGCGTGTCCGCTTCGTCTATCGCACGCCCCATGCGCACGGCGACCGGGAGACCGAGGCGCAGCCGCAGGGCCTGCTGTGGGACCGCGACCGCTGGTACCTGATCGGCATCAAGCTCGACAGCCGCAACCGGCCGCCGGCCGAGGCGCAGCGCTTCTGGCGGGCCGACCGAGTGGTCGAGATCGAGCCTTCGACGTTCCGCAGCCCGCCGCTGCCGTTCGACGTGCGCGACCATGTCGGCGGCCTCTGGCTCGCCCGTGCCATGGCGCGCTGGAACGGGCCCGACGCGGTCCGCATCCGCATGCCGCAGGCCAAGGCCGAGCGCTTGAGGAAAGACTGGTATTTCCGCTTCGCCGATTACCAGCCCGACGGCGAGGGCCATGTGATCATGAGCTATGGCGAGGGCGATCCGGCGCTGGCCTTCGAACTCGTGCGCTGGCTCGGCCCCGAGGCGGAACTGCTGTCGCCCAAACCCTGGCGCGACCAGCTCCGCGCCGAGCTCACGGCGATGGTGGCGAAGCTGTCAGCCTAGCTCTCGCTCGGCAGATGGCGGAGCACGACGGCAGCCCGCGTGCCGTCCGCCTGATCCACGGTCAAGCGAACGAGCGTGCCGCTGCGCATGCCGCGGATGACCTGGTCCGGCGCCAGATCCGCCGCGAAGCTGTCGCCCGAGACCCTGGCGTCGAGCGTCTTGAAGCCAGGCCTGGTCTTGCCGTTGGCGCCGGCACCCCAGCCGTAGGTGAGCACCCCGTGATCGCCCGCCGGCAATTCCAGATAGATCGCCTGCCCTTGGCTGCTATAGCCGAACCAGGCGTCGCCGTGCGGCCTGACGCCCATCTGGGCCAGTGCCAGCGGGATCTCGTCTGCACCGCAATGGAACTCGCCGGGCTTCGGCGCCAAGTCCGCAGCCAGGAACAGGTTCATGCAGCTCGCGTAAGCGTCGAAATCGGGCGTGTCCGCCCCCGCGGTGCCGCGCACGCCGCTCGTCTCGTCGATCAGCAGGAACGGCAGGCCGCCGCGCCGACTCAGGATGTCCCTGGCCGCCGGGCCGCGCACATGCGGCACCTGTTCGTCATCCGTCGGGAAGAAAACGAACAGCCGCTCGGTTTCCAGGTGCTCCAACTGGTCCCAGGTGTAGTTCAGGATCACCTGGGCCCAGTCGTCGGTAGGAAGGGGCGTGATGTTGCGTGGGTATCCCGCCCATTTGATGCCGGTGTTTGGCGCGAAGGCGACGATGGCATAGAGGCCGCTGATCTTCTTGCCCGCTTCGAGCGACAGGGCGCCGCCCACGTCCTGGCCGGCAAGAATGATCCGCCGATAGCCTTTCGCCCTGGCGGATTCGACCTGCTGCGCAAGCTGCGCGACCACGCGGTCGACCTCGGGCCACCCGCCGAGACCGCCGGTCAGCCGGCTATTGCGCTGCAGGCGGATGACATCCCAGCCGAGTGCCGCCAACCCCTCCATCGCCCGGATCGGCGGCACGGTCGTGCCGATGTGGTTCCAGGGATCAGGATGGTTCCAGATGATCAGGCCTTGCGCAAAATTCGCGCCGAGCAGCGGATAGTCCGGTAGCGCATCCTCGACCCAATAGCTGGTGTCCGACGTCACGGCGGGCCGTTTGCCGATCACGGTGATATCTTCGGTTGCTGGGGCAGGCTTGGCGGCGGGCGCATTCGACGACGGTTCCGCCGCCAGCGCCGGCATCGCGGCCACGACCGCCACCGCAACGATCAACCATCGCCATGACGTGCGCATTGGAGACCTCCCGCGTGGCATCGGTTTCCTGCGGATCAGCTGTTGCCGGCCAGGCGATGCAGCAGCACGGACGAGCGCGTGCCGTCGGGCAGGTCGACGGTCAGGCGCAGCTCGTTGTCCTGCTTCAGCCCGCGGACGGTCAGGTCCTTGTTGAGGTCGAAGGTGAAGCCGGCGCCCGTCGGCTTCGGCTCGTAGCCCTTCACGGCCGGCTTGCCGCGGCCGTCGGCGCCGTAGCCCGAGCCATAGAGGATCGGTCCGCCGCCGGCCGGCAGCTCGACATAGGTCTCGAGCCCACGGTTGCTGTAGCCGAACCAGGCATCGCCGCCGTGCGGCTTCGCTCCCATGCGCGCAAGCGCCGCCGGCACCTCGTCGGTGCCGCAATGAAACTCGCCGGCGTGCGGGGTGGCGTCGGGCGCCAGGAAATACGCCATGCAGGTGGTATAGGTGGCGAACGCCAGACTGTCGGCACCAGCCGTGCCGCGCACGCCGCTCTCCTCGTCCACCAGCACGAACGACAGGTCCGAACGGGCGGCGAGGATCTCGCGCGCGCCGGCGCCGCGCGGCTGCGGTACCTGCTCATCCGCATTGGGAAACAGCACGACGATGCGCTTGGCATGCGCCTCCCGGAGCTGGCTCCAGGTCCGGTCGATCGAGGCGGCGCCGTCGCCGGTGTTGGGCGCGAGGGCAACGACCGCGTAGAGGTCGCCGACGGTCTTGGCCGTCTCGAGTGCCAGCGCGCCGCCGAACCCCTGGCCGGCGAGGATGATCCGCTGATAGCCGGCCGTGCGGGCCGCCGCCACCTCCTGCGTCAGCGCGTCGCGCGCCTCGGCGAGGCGGTTCTCCCAGGACGGCTGCAGGCGCGGGTTGCGCTGCAGGCGGATCACGTCCCAGCCGAGGGCGGAGAGCCCGCCGACCGGCTTGCCGGTCGAGAGGGCCGCCCCCTGACCGTTGGCGGCGGCCGGATGGTTCCAGATCACCAGCCCCTTGGCGAATTGCGGGCCGAGCGGCGGGAACTCGGCGAAACCATTCTCGAACCAGATATTGGCGCCGGGCTGCGGCGGGCGCTGGCCGGTGACGATGATGTCCTCGTTGAGCGTGGCGGCCCGGCCGATGCCGGACATGGCGACAAGAAGGGCGAGAAGCGGCAGGAAGCGTCGCATCGGCACACCCGTTCCGTGGAGAGGGGAGAGGCGCTATCGTCTGAGTTGACGCGCCCACTGTGCCAAAATCGCCGCCCACGCGCCAGGGCGCGCAACCTCGTCGCGACGAAAATTCAACGGATGGTTGGGCCGAAAGCCGCCCGGAATCTCAGCAGGCCGGCTTCGGCAGGGCCTGGATTTCCTTGAGCTTTGCCTTGATGACGTAGTCGCCGTAGTCGATCGTCATCTCGCTCGAGACGCCATTGTCCATGAGGCGCATGCCGAGCTCGTAGTCCGGGTTCTCGTCCTTGCTCGATTCCGGGAAGAATGCCATGCGCACGTTCCAGGACGGGCGATCGATCAGCGGCGACTTCACCTCGGTGCTGGCCGGGTTGGCCTTGGCGTCCATCTTCGGGCCGACGACGGCACTGATATCGACCGCGCCGTCGACCGAGGAGCCGTCGAAGACGTCGGCCGAGATGTAGTGCTCGCCCTCCTGCGCCTTGCGGATCAAGAGCAGCGTATGCGCAGTCGGGAACAGCGCGCCCGGCGGCAGATCGAACGTCTGGTCCTTGGGGTGCACAAACACGGCGGCACCACCCTTGGCGCCCTTCAGCGTCGCGTCGCCCTTGATGTCCTCGTCCGGCTGGCCGTTGCGGGTCCGGCGCTCGTTGAAGCGATAGGACTTGCCGTCCTTGCTTTCCCAGGTGACGAAGTTCGAATTGATGTCGACCGGCTGGTCCTGCTCGTACTGCATCGAGAGCTTGTAGCGCTGCTCGATCGTCCAGCCGTCGCAGCTCTCGCCCCATTGGTAGGCGAGCGAGCCTGTGGCGCCGACCACGCCGCTGTTGGGCTTGGCGCTCTCGAGCGTCATGTCGTAGAGCGCCCGGTGCGGCTGCACCTCGACCGGACGCGCCGGGGCCGCGACGGCGGCACCGCTGCCGAGGGCCGTGATCGCGGCCGTCAGGATCACCCGTCGCATCGTCCTGTTGCTCATGCTGCTCTGACGCTTTCCGCTCGCGGTCTCGTATCCTGTTACACTGGCAGCAGCGACGGCTCCGGCGCAATGACCGAAACCGCGCGGCTGCTTGCGGCAGCCCGCCGCATCGCGAAGCCGTATCCCCGAGAGAACGAGCTTCAGCCCTGCAAGGTTCAGCCTGGCTTGCCGCCCTTGACCGGCGGCAAGTTGAGCTGGATGTGCAGCTCCTTGAGCCGGGCCGCCGGCACCGGCGCCGGTGCCTGCATCAGCAGATCCTGGGCCTGCTGGTTGAGCGGGAAGGCCATGACCTCGCGGATGTTGGGCGTGTCGGCCAAGAGCATGACGATGCGGTCGATGCCCGGGGCCGAGCCGCCGTGCGGCGGGGCGCCGAACTTGAACGCGTTCAGCATGCCGCCGAAGCGCGCCTCGACCTCGGACGCGGGATAGCCCGCGATCTCGAACGCCTTGTACATGATGTCCGGGCGATGGTTGCGGATGGCACCCGACGACAGCTCGATGCCGTTGCAGACGATGTCGTACTGGTAGGCGTTGATGGTGAGCGGGTCCTGGGTCTGAAGCGCCTCGAGCCCGCCCTGCGGCATCGAGAACGGGTTGTGGCTGAACTCGATCTGGCCCGTGTCCTCGTTGAGCTCGTACATCGGGAAGTCGACGACCCAGCAGAACTTGAAGATGCCGGTCTCGCAGATGCCGAGCTCCTGGCCGATCTTCATGCGCGCGGCCCCGGCAAGCTTGGTCGCCGGCCCCTTGGCGTCCGACACGAAGAACACGCTGTCGCCGTCCCCGGCGCCGGTGATCTCCTTGAGGTTGGCCAACCGCGCCTCGTCCAGGAACTTCGCGATCGGGCCCTTGGCGGTGCCTTCGGCGAAGGTCACGTAGCCCAGGCCCTTCGCACCCTGCTCCTGCGCCCAGCCGTTGAGCTTGTCGAAGAAGCTCCGGGGCTTGTCGGCCGCCTGAGGCGCGCGGATGCCGCGCACGACATGGCCCTTCTCGATGGCGCCCGCAAACACGGCGAAATCGGAGCCGCGGAACACGTCGGCGACGTCGGTGATGACGAGCGGGTTGCGCAGATCCGGCTTGTCCGAGCCGTACTTCATCAGCGCATCGGCATAGGCGATGCGCGGGAACGGCCAGGGCGTCACGGCCCGGCCGTTGGCGAATTCCTGGAACACGCCGCCCAGGACCGGCTCGATCGCCGCGAACACGTCCTCCTGGGTCACGAACGACATCTCGAAATCGAGCTGGTAGAACTCGCCCGGCGAGCGGTCGGCGCGCGCATCCTCGTCGCGGAAGCAGGGTGCGATCTGGAAATAGCGATCGAAGCCCGCGACCATCAGCAGCTGCTTGAACTGCTGCGGCGCCTGGGGCAGCGCATAGAATTGACCCGGATGGAGCCGGCTCGGCACCAGGAAGTCGCGCGCCCCCTCCGGCGAGGACGAGGTCAGGATCGGCGTCTGGAACTCGGTGAAGCCCTGCTCGATCATGCGGCGACGGATCGATGAGATGACGCGCGAGCGCAGCAGGATGTTCGCGTGCATCGCCTCGCGCCGCAGGTCGAGGAAACGGTACTTGAGCCGCGTCTCCTCCGGATAGTCGGCGTCGGTGTTGACCGGGAACGGCAGCGGCTCGGCATCGGTCTGCAGCAGGTATTCGGTGATCTGCACCTCGATCTCGCCGGTCGCGAGGCCCGGATTGACCGTCTCGGCCGCGCGCGCCACGACCTTGCCGGTCACCGTGATGACGCTTTCGAGCTTTGCCGCGTTGATCGCCGCGAACACCGGGCTGCCGCTGTCGACCACGACCTGGGTGATGCCGTAATTGTCGCGCAGGTCGACGAACAGCAGTTGGCCATGGTCGCGCTTGCGATGGACCCATCCGCTGAGCCGCACGGTCGTGCCGGCGTGGCTCAGCTTCAACTCACCGCAGGTATGGGTCCGGTAGGCGTGCATGGATCGGGGCCTTCTGATAGCGGCAGCCGCGCAAGGCGGCTCGAAATGGACTGTAAGCGGCCGGTGCTGCACCGGCTTCTCGAAGCGGCGTAGAGCACCCTGCCGTCCCCGGTTTGTCAAGCGGCGGGCGGGCCGGCATGTGTTGGGCCATGTGCTGGCCGCAAGGCCGCCCGTCTGTTATCTCGATCGGATGCCGGCCCCAGCTTCGCCCGTCCTTGGTCATTGCCGCAATTGCGGCCATCCGCGCGCCGACCGCTTCTGCGCCCGCTGCGGCCAGGACAGCCGCGACCATAGCCGTGAGCTCGGCGACCTTTTGCGCGATTTCGTCGAGCATGTGCTGGCCTTCGACCTCAAGTCGGCACGCAGCTTCTGGACGCTGGTCGCGAAACCCGGGCAATTGACGCTCGACTGGGCGGAAGGCCGCCGCATCCAGTGGGTCTCGCCGTTCCGGCTCTATCTGGGCGCAAGCTTCCTCTTCTATGTGGCGCTCTGGCTGAGCGGGCTCGCCCTCCTGCAGATCCAGGCGACGCCCATGACGCTGGACGCGCTCAACGCGGCAGGCATCCCGCCGCATGCCGACGGCACGCCGGTCTATCAGTTCGAGCCGGCGATGCTGGTGCCACCGGTGCCACCGCTCGAAGTCCCGCCCCTTACCAGCCAGCGGCTGCAGAGCTACGCCGACGAGGCGGGCATGCCCAAGCTCGCCGCCATCGTCCAGAAGATCCTGGCCAATCCGGCACAGCTCAACGAAGCGGCCGACGTCTGGATGCCGCGCATCCTATTCGCGCTGGTGCCGCTCTGCGCCTGCCTGTTCGCGCTGTTCCGCGCCCGCCGGCCGCTCCTGTTCCTGGACCATCTGACGTTTGCACTGCATCTGCAGGGCTTCATCTTCCTGCTCGCGGTCGCGATGATGCCGGTCTGGTACCGGACGGACCACTTGGCCGCCTCGATCATCCCGGGTCTCGTCATCCTCGCCTACGGTACACTCGCCCACCGCCGGGCCTACGGCAACGCCCTCTGGCTCTCGGCGCTCAAAGTGCTGGTCGTGCTGGCGATCTATCTGACGCTCCTGCTCGCAGGCCTGTTCATCGTCGCCGTTGCCGCGCTGTCCCTCAGCTTCGTCTGATCGGCGCTGCAAAAAACGTCATTGCGACGCATTATCATTATCCATTACAAGATCGATCGTTTGCTGCCGCATCGAGGCCTCGCCCGCATGTACGTCTGCCTGTGCAATGCCTTCACCGACCGTCAGGTCCGTGCCGTCTGTCCCGCCGCCGGCAGTTCGGCCGCGGCCGTCTATTGCGCGCTCGGCGTCCGTCCGAAATGCGGCAAGTGCGTGCCGACCGTGCGCGAAATCCTGGACGAGGTCGCGAACAGCGACGTGCCGGCCGCCGTACCGGCCTGAAGAGGCCCCTGCAGTTGACGGCTTGGCGGCACCACCCTAGCGTGGATTGCGTCACAACCAGCCTCGGAAAGGAGCGGCCATGCGCGGCGATCCCCAAGTCCTGCAGCACCTGAATGCGATCCTGCGCAACGAGCTGACCGCGATCAATCAGTACTTCCTGCATGCGCGCATGCTGCAGAACTGGGGCGTCTCGAAACTCGGCAAGTACGAGTACAAGGAATCGATCGACGAGATGAAGCACGCCGATCGCCTGATCGAGCGTATCTTGTTCCTCGACGGCCTGCCTAACCTGCAGGACCTCGACAAGCTGCTGATCGGCGAGAACATCGAGGAGATCCTGGCCTGCGACCTCAAGCTCGAGGAGCGCGCGATCCCGATGCTGCGCGAGGCGATCGTCCATTGCGAGAGCGTGCGCGATTTCGTGAGCCGCGACCTTCTGAGCGAAATCCTCGAGGAAGAAGAAGAGCATGTCGACTTCATCGAGGAGCAGCAGGAGCTCATCAAGCTGATGGGCGTCCAGAACTACGCCCAGCTGCAGAGCGACGCGGCGGAGTAAGAGCCTATCCCTCGCCCGCGCAAGCGAGAGAGGGTGCCCGAGCGACAGCGAGGCGGGCGAGGGTGTCGCAGCCGATCGGTACCGACCGCCCTCACCCTTCCCGGCCTGCGGCCGAGCCCCCTTCCCTCTCCCGTTAGCACGGGCGAGGGAGAGAACCAGCCGCTACGGCACCCATCCAACTTCCCGCCGGGCGCGGTCCCGTGTATAGCAATCCCATGAACCTGATCACCACGCCGGGCGAGCTCGAGGCATTCTGCGCCCGGCAAGCCACCGCCGACTTCATCACCGTCGACACCGAGTTCCTGCGCGACAAGACCTACTGGCCGCAATTGTGCCTGGTCCAGGTCGCCGGCCCCGACGAGGCGGCCGCGATCGACGCGCTGGCGCCGGACATGGACCTGAAGCCGCTCCTGGACCTGCTCGCGAATCCGGCGGTGCTGAAAGTGTTCCACGCGGCACGCCAGGACATCGAGATCTTCGTCAACCTGACCGGCGCGGTGCCGACGCCGCTGTTCGACACCCAGGTCGCGGGCATGGTCTGCGGCTACGGCGACGCGGTCAGCTACGAGACGCTCGCGACCAAGCTCGCCAGCGCCAAGATCGACAAGTCGTCGCGCTTCACCGACTGGGCACACCGGCCGCTGACCGAACGGCAGCTCACCTACGCGCTCGCCGACGTGACATACCTCAGGACCGTCTACGAGAAGCTCAAGGCCAAGATCGACAAGTCCGGCCGCCTGGAGTGGCTCGCCGACGAGCTGGCGCTCCTGACCGACCCCGCGACCTACAGGATCGATCCGGCGGACGCCTGGAAGCGCTTGAAGACCCGCGGCGGCAACAAGAAGTTCCTGGCCATCCTGAAGGAACTTGCGGCCTGGCGCGAACAGGCGGCGCAGAGCCGTGACATTCCGCGCGGCCGCATCCTGCGCGACGAGTCCCTGCTCGAGATCGCAGCGCACGCGCCGGCCTCGATCGACGATCTGGCGCGCATCCGCGGCCTCGGCCGGTCGGTGGCCGAGGGCAAGCTCGGCACCGAGATGCTGGCCTGCGTCGAGCGCGGCCTCGCATCGCCGGATACCCATGCGCCGGAGCTGCCGGCCCGGACGGATCTGCCGCCGGGCCTGGGCCCGCTCGTCGACCTGCTGCGCGTGCTGCTGAAGCTGCGGTGCGAGGAACATGACGTGGCGCAGAAGCTGGTCGCCAACGGCGCCGAGCTCGAGATGATCGCCGCCGACGACCATGCCGACGTGCCGTCGCTCGCCGGCTGGCGGCTCGAGCTGTTCGGCCGCGACGCGCTCGCCTTGAAGCACGGCAAGCTCGCGCTCACCGCGCACGGCAAGCGCATCAAGGTCGTCGATCTGGCGACGCCCGCCGAGTAATTCAGCCAGGATAACGGCCCGGCCTACGGATCGATCGGCCCGAGTTCGTCACAGATCCCGAGGAACGCCTTCCAGTCCTCGTTGCTCATGGCGGCGTCACCGGGCCGGCCCTCGCGCTCGACGCGGGCCTGCCGGTCGCCCGGGTCGGGGTGCGTGCTGAGCAGCGACGGCACGAGGACACCCGACGCCGCCTGCTCGCGGGCGATCCGGCCGTAGAAGCGGCCGAGCGGCATGGCGTCGATACCGGCCGTCGCGAGCGCACGCAGGGCAAACCCGTCGGCCGCACGCTCCGCCTCGCGCGAATAGGCGTTGCGGGTCAGCATCAAGGTGGCGATGCCGGCCGATGATCCGCCGAAGATGTCGCCCATGGCGATGCCGACCAGGAGACCCATCCCGGCGTTGCGCACGAGCGCCTCCGTCGGGTCGTGATGGGCGATATGGCCCATCTCGTGGCCCAGGATGCCGGCGACGGCAGGTGCGTTCTCGGCACGGTTGATTACACCGGATAAGAGCAGGATGCGCTCGCCCGGCAGGGCAAAGGCATTGATGACCCGGCTGTCGAGCACGACGACCCGCGGCGTCTCCGGCAAGCCGCCCGCCTGGGCGAGCCGCGCCGTCAGGCGGTCGAGTGCCGCCAGGCCCGCGGGTGCCATGCACCGCCGCACCGGCTTGCCCGACAGCCCCAGCATCGACGCGAAGCCCCGCTCGCTGCTCTCGCCCAGCTGCCGATCGATCCCGCGCGGCAGAACAAGGGCGGCCTGATGGGCAAACATCGGCAGCAGCACGAAGAGTGTCGCACCCAGGCCGACGATCGCGAGCACGCACCAGAGCGCCACGCGCACCCCGGACCAGCGGCTCCGGGGCCGGCGACGCAGGTTCGGGCAATGCGGTGCTAGATAGTCCCGGGCCTCGGCACCGAGCTGGAGCCGGGCGCCTTCGATCCCCTCGACGCCGAGCCGAGCGCCGCTCGCCGTCCGCTCGATCGTGCGGATCTGGGCCAATGGCCATGGATCGGGGCCCCTTGCCTCCGCCGCCTCCGGCTCGAAGCGGAGCAGCCCGGCGTCCGGGTCGACGACGAGACGGACCTCGTGCGCGGCGCTCGTCCGACCGTCGAAAAGTCGCCCGCGCAAGGCCGCGTCAGAAGGCGCCGATGTCGAAGGCGTCGGCCATGCCCTCGCCGGCGCTGGGGATGGGTGCCGTCGACTGGCCAATCCGGTCGAGCCGGTCGACGTTGGTCAGCGACATGGTATCGCACAGGCGCCGAACAATGCTGCGATCGACCCAGAGGATGCGCAGGACCCCGATGAACAGGCTGCCGATCAGGACGATGACAATCGCCGGGATCACCGAGGCGAACGACGGCATGGCCGCGGCCCCGGCGGCATGCGCGCCGCCCCCGCCGGTCAGCCAGATAATCAGGCCTGCGAAAAGGCCGAAACCAAAGAGCACGAGCATGGCCACGATCAGGAAGCCGAAGATGGTCAGCACGATGCCGCCGATCGACAGCGCCGAGCCCAGCTGGACCTCGCCGAACCGCGTATGGCGCGCGGTATAGCGCAGCTCGATCAGCAGATAGATCAGGAAGCCGACGGCAGCGCCGACATAACCGAGCACGACGAGCCATATTCCGCGCGGCACCACGCCCGGGCCGAATTTGCCGATCTGGTCGATATTGAGCGCGAGGAACACGCCGAACGCCCCGTAGAGCAGCACGAACGGCGCTATCCACGGAAGGACCAGATGGTGGCCACGGCCGTCGAACCGCGCCTCGAGATCGCCGAGCGCCGTGCGGTCCATCAGATAGCGGGTCGTGGCGATGCGGGCCCAGGGGACGGCGATGCCGAGCGTGATCACCGACAGCAGCGTCCATTTGAACACCAGCAGCAGATATTCCCAGCTCGACCCGCCCTGGCTCGCCCTCACCCCGCGCCAGAGCGTGCGCGACAGGCGATAGCGGCGCGCGCGGAAGGTCACGATCTGGATCAGCATCAGGAACAGGAAGGCCTCGACCAGGCGCAGCAAGCCGCCGGTCAGCGGATTGCTCGCCGCCAA
Organism: Aliidongia dinghuensis; assembly: GCF_014643535.1. Lineage (NCBI taxonomy): Bacteria > Pseudomonadati > Pseudomonadota > Alphaproteobacteria > Rhodospirillales > Dongiaceae > Aliidongia > Aliidongia dinghuensis. The sequence goes on from NZ_BMJQ01000014.1 coordinate 157,741, forward strand.
GAGCGCGGTCAGCCCGTAGACGAGGCCGAACGGCAGCATGATGCCGAGGAACATGAGGAAGCCCACGAACAGCTCGAGCCCGGTACCGGTATATTCGAGCGGGTCGCCGGCGATGACGATCGAGCCCCACCAATAGCGCCTGAGCGCCGCGCGCGCCCAGAATCGGTAGATACCGACGGTGAGAAAGGTCAGGACGGCGTTCTTGACCAGCAGGCCGAACAGGCCGCCGCGATCGACGAAGCGGACGGGGCCAGCGGGTGGGATCGTCCCGGAGAGCGGCACGGCGAGCGGCGCATCGGCGACAGGCGTCATGAGGGAGCTACTCCGACTCCGCGCCAGCCCTTCGGCGCCGTCTCTGGATACCATTCCCGCGAGACGTGCGTCCAGAAAGTTCCTCGCCCTATCCGCGCGCCCGCTTCTTGGCCGGCGGCGGCGCCTCGGCGTTCTCAGTGCGGACGAGCGTGCGCTTGCCGACGGCGCGACCGAGCGCATCGAGGCGGCGCTGCACCGCTTCGCCCGTATAGATCGCCGTGTGCTCGGGCACGGTCAGCGCCAGCGTCGTATCGTCCGCTTCGAGCACAGCGCTGCCGACCAGGCCCGGCGCCCCGCCCGAGAGCGTGTAGGCCAGGCGCAGGCCGAGGCCGACCGCGCGCGCGCGCCCGATCGTCGCCTCGTCGATGAGCCCGAAGATCCGGCTCAGGATCGGCGCGTCGGGATTGCCGCCGTAGCGCGCATGGAGCGCCACCGCCAGGAAGGCACGCCCCTGATGGTCGAGGCCGGCGACCGGCATGCGCAGGCAGCGCATGAAGGTCTGCTCGTCGCGATAGTCCGGATGCTCGCTCCAGCCGATGTCCGACAGGAGTGCTGCCGCCCGGCGCAGGCGCTTCTGGCCGGCCGCCTCGTCGGGGAACAGCGGGTCGGTCCAGCGCACCAGCTCTTCGCTGCCAGGGGCGAAGCGAGGATTGATGCGCGCGATCGCCTCGGCCGCGGTCAGGAGCGGATCGAGCCGCTGCTCGGCCGGCGGCAGCTGCTCGAACAGATGCCCTTCACGCAGGCCGTAGGCGCTGAAGACGACCCGGTCGGGCTGGATCGTCTTGACCAGGCGATAAAGCACGTAAGCGGCGAGCGGCACGGTTTCCAGGCGCTTGCGCGAGATGCCGGCGACCTTTTCCAGGGACCGGCGCGACTGGCGGCCGATCAGGTCGGTGAAGCTTTCGATCTCCTGCCGGCCGACCGAATAATTCTGGATGATGTGCAGCGGATAGCCGGTCTGCTCCATATGGATGCGCGCGAGCGCGCGCCAGGTGCCGCCGACCGCGTAGAAGCGGCGGCCGCGCCCCTGGGGCAGCCAGTCGAGCGACGCCACCGCCTGGTCGACGATCCGGCGCGCCTTCGCATCATCGTCGCCGACGCCCTCCGCCAGCCGGAGCGCGCCGATCGGCAGGCTCGCGACCAGCGGCGGCACGACGGCGCCGGTCATGGCGACCTCGACCGAGCCGCCGCCCAGGTCGCCGGTGATGCCATCCGCGTCGGGGATGCCGGCGCGCACGCCGGCGGCCGACAGCCGGCCTTCCTCGACCCCGTCGATGACCCGGACCTTGACCTGGTTACGCTGCTCGATGTCGGCGACGAACCGGGCGCCGTCGCTGGCATCGCGCACGGCCGCGGTCGCGATGATGTCGAGCCGAGAGACCCCCAGGCCGCGGGCAAGGGCCACGAAGCGCTCAATATTGTCGCGTGCGAGCGTCACGCCCTCGGGATTGAGCCGGCCAGAGCTGTTGAGGCCGCGCCCGAGCGCGCACATCACCTTCTCGTTGAACAGCACCATCGGCGAACGGCTGATCCGGTCGTAGATGACCAGGCGCAGCGAGTTCGACCCGATATCGATGACGCCGACCATCGTGCGCCGGCGCTCGTCGAGGAGCGCCACGGCGGAAAAAGGGTGCGTCAGAACTTCCATACCGAACTCACACGTTGTCGAGCACCAGACGGGGTGCGCCGGCCGGCTTCCGCAAGGCAGACCCCCGGCCGGACAGGCTGGGATTGGTCATGAAATAGTTCTGCGCGTTCACGCCGTCCGCCTTCGGCGCGATGCGGGTATAAACGCCCTCGGCATTCAAGGTCCAGCTTTGCGCCTCGTCCTTGAGATTTTCCGCCAGGATCTCGTTCAGCACCTGCTGATGGACCGTGGGGTTCTCGATCGGCACCAGCGTCTCGACACGGCGGTCGAAATTGCGCTGCATGCAGTCGGCCGAGCTGATGAACACGAGCGCCCTGCCCGACGGCAGCTTGTCGCCATTGCCGAACGCATAGATGCGGCTGTGCTCGAGGAAGCGGCCGATCAGGCTCTTCACCCGGATATTCTCGCTCAAGCCCGGCACGCCAGGCCGCAGGCAGCAGATGCCGCGTACGACGAGATCGATCTGCACGCCGGCCTGCGACGCGCGGTAGAGCGCGTCGATCGCGACCGAATCGACCAGCTGGTTGGCCTTCATCCAGATCGTGCCAGGCCTGCCGGCCTTGACGTGCTCGATCTCCGCCTCGATCAGCTCCAGGAGCCGCTGGCGCAGGTTGATCGGCGCGATCGCAAGCTTCTCGAGCCGCTCGGGCGTCGCATAGCCGGTGATGTAGTTGAAGAGCCGCCCCGCGTCGCGCGCCAGCGCCGGCTCGCAGGTGAAGAACGACAGGTCGGTGTAGACCTTGGCCGTATAGGGATGGTAGTTGCCGGTGCCGAAATGGACGTAGGTGCGCAGGCCCCCGCCCTCGCGCCGGACCACCATCGAGACCTTGGCGTGGGTCTTGAGCTCGACGAAGCCGTAGACGACCTGCACGCCGACGCGCTCCATGTCGCGCGCCCAGCGGATGTTCGCCTCTTCATCGAAGCGCGCCTTCAATTCGACCAGCGCCGTCACCGACTTGCCGGCCTCGGCCGCCTCGATGAGCGCACGAACGATCGGGCTGTCGTCGCTCGTGCGGTAGAGCGTCTGCTTGATCGCGACCACTGCCGGATCGCGCGCCGCCTGGCGCACGAACTGCACGACGACATCGAAGCTCTCGTAGGGATGATGGACGACGATGTCCTTGGCGCGGATCGCCGCGAAGCAGTCGCCGCCGAAATCACGGATGCGTTCGGGGAAGCGTGCGTTATAGGGCGCGAACTTCAGGTCCGGCCGCTCGTCGATGATGAGCTGCTTCAGGTCGGCCAGGCCCAGGATGCCTTCCATGCGGAAGAGATCGTCGGGCTTGGCGTCGATCCGTTCCATCAGGAACTGGGCGAGATCGAGCGGCATCGCCGCCTCGACGCCCAGATGGATGACATGGCCGCGGCGCCGGCGCTTCAGCGCGGTCTCGAACAGGCGGACCAGGTCTTCCGCCTCTTCCTCGACCTCGATGTCGCTGTCGCGCAGGATGCGGAAGCCGCCCTGGCCGATGACCGTGAAGCCGGGGAACAGCCGGTCGAGGAACAAGCCGACCGTGGCCTCGATCGGGAACATGCGGATGCCGTCACCCGGCACGCGCAGGAAGCGCGGCACCGAAGACGGGATCAGCAGCAGCGCCTGCATGCGCTTCTTGTCGGCCTGGCGCTCCAGCATGAGGGCGAGGCCGAAGCCCAGGTTCGGGATGAACGGGAACGGATGAGCCGGATCGACCGCGAGCGGCGTCAGGAGCGGGAAGACGTCGGCCATGAAGCGCTCGTGCAGCCAGCTGCGCTCGCTCTCGGTCACCTCGTCCGCGCCCACGACAGCAACGCCGGCCTCGCGCAGCTCCTTGCGGAGCCGGGTGTAGCAGGTCTGCTGCGACTGCATCAGCCGGGCGACGCGTTTGTGCACCGCATCGAGCTGCTGGACCGGCAGCAGCCCGTCCTGGCTCGGCGTCTCGATGCCGGCGTTGACCTGGCCGCGCAGGCCGGCCACGCGCACCATGTAGAACTCGTCGAGGTTATTCGCCGAGATCGACAGGAACCTCAGCCTCTCGAACAGCGGATGGCTCTTGTTGTCCGCCTCCTCGAGCACCCGTTCGTTGAACGCAAGCCATGAGAGTTCCCGATTGATGAAGCGCTGCTCGGAGGTCGCGGCAACCTTGAGGGTGCGGGCGGTAGCGGTTCTTGTCGTCGTCACGGGCAGCTCTCCATCGGCCGGGCCCGCCGCAAGGGCGGACGCCATCAGGAGCGACCCTACCGCACCGGAGAGTCGGTGTCATGACGGTGACTGGTTTTCTGCAACAAAGGGCTCAGACGACCGGCCCCATGAGGTGCTGCTGGAAGCCCGGCCGCTCCGCCAGGCGATCATACCAGGCAGCAAGATGCGGCAGGTCCGGCCGTTCGATGGCGAAGGCGTACCAGCGGCGAATCGAATTGCCCATGGCGATGTCGGCGAGGCTCAGCCGGTCGCCGGCGGCATAGGGCCGGCCGGCCAGTTCCCGGTCGAGCAAGGTCCAGACCTGGGCGAGCCGCGCCACCAGCGCCTGAAGTGCCGCCGCATCGGGCCCGCCGGGCTGCGGGCGGATGAGCGCCCAGAACACCGGGCCGATGGCCGGCATCAATGTCGAAAGCTGCCAATCCATCCAGCGTTCGACCCGCGACCGGGCGCCGGGCTCGGCCGGATAGAGCGTCTCGCCGCCGTAACGGTTGGCGAGATAGCGCGTGATCGTGTTCGATTCCCACAGGATGAGCTCGCCGTCGCGCACCGTCGGCACCAGCCGATTGGGGTTCATCGCGCCGTACCAGTCCTCGTTGAGCTTGCCGAACTCGCGGCCGGCGTCGATCCGCTCGAACGGCAGCGCCAGCTCCTCGCAGGTCCACAGCACTTTCTGCACGTTCGATGATGTGGTCCGTCCCCAGATCGTCAGCATGGCGCCCTGCATTCCCGACATTTGTGCCGCTTCGCCCGATGACGAAGCATTGCTGGTTGTGGCGGTGCCTCCGCCCGACCATTCTGCCGCTCCCTCCATCGCATGGATCCGGCCGCGCGGGAAAGCCCGCCCCAATCAACAAATCGACATTCAAGAAATCGGCATCATGCTGCTCACGGTCGCGCTCGCCCCCTTGGCCCTCGTCATCCTGCTGATCGCCAGCCGGCGCGTCTCGATCATGACCGCGGGCGTGATCGGCTGGCTCGCCGCCATTGCCGCCGCCCGGGTGCTGCGCGGGCCCGTGGAGCCGTTCATCGCCTGGGCCTCGACCGAGAGCGCCAAGGGGGCCTGGCTCGCCTGGCAGGCGGTCGCGGTCATCCTGGCCGGCCTGTTCTTCTATCGCGTGCTGCGCCGGCACGAGGCCCATCTGTTCCAGGCCGAGGGCCCGGTCGAGGCGGTGTCGCGCGGACGGGTCTGGGCCGTGTGCTTCCTCGTCGGCCCCTTCGCCGAATCGGCGACCGGCTTCGGCGTCGGTGCTATCGTCGCCATGGCAGCTCTGATGCGCATGGGGCTGAAAGGGCCCGGCGCCGCGGTGCTGGCGCTCTATTCCCAGATGCTGGTGCCCTGGGGCGGCCTCGCCGTCGGCACGATCATCGGTGCTCATCTGGCCGGCATGGCGGAACCGGCGCTAGGGCTCGCGAGTGCCGTGCTGACCCTGCCGCTGCTCGCGGGCTATCTCACGCTCTACTGGGTCTTCGCCGGCCGGCTGACCGGGCCGGTGCCCATCGTGCAGCGTGTCGAGGACAGTCTATGGACCATCCTGCTGGGCAGCGCACTCTGGCTTGCCAACCGCTATGTCGCGACCGAGCTCGGCGGCGTCGTGGCACCGGGCGCGCTGCTGGTCGTGCATTTCCTGCTGACGCAGCGGCCGGATCGCAGGGCGCTCCGCCACGCCGCGACGAGCGCCCTGCCCTTCGCCGTGCTGGCCGGCCTCCTGATCGCGACGCGCAGCATTCCGCCTCTGACCGAGGCGCTGCGCAGCGTGGCCGTGCTGACACCCTTCGCCGACCAGCCGAGCTTTCCCGTGTTCTATAACCCGAGTTTCTGGCTGGTCCTGGTCGGCCTCGGCGTGATGGCCGCGACCGGCCGTCTCGGCGAGCTGCCGGCGCGCCTCGGCGAGACCTGGCACGGCGGCTGGCGCGCCGCCGTCGTGACCCTGGTCTTCGTCGCCATGGCCCAGGTCCTGTCAGCTGCCGGCGCCGCCCGGCTCGTGGGCGCGACACTCCGTGCCGGCCTCGGCCCCGCGGCACCGCTTATGGGTCCGCTGTTCGGCGCGGTCGGCGGCTTCCTCACCGGCAGCAACTCGGCGTCCAACGGCATGATGATGGCGGTGCAGGCCGCACTCGGCAACGGGCTCGCCGGCTGGACCGCGGCCCTGCAGAACGTGGCCGGCAGCAATTTCAGCCTGCTCTCGCCGGTCCGCGTCGCGATGGCGGCAGCGCTGGTCGGCGGTGCCGGCTCGCATGTCCAGGGCGCGGATGCCCAGATCTATAAGCGCGCCTGGCCGGTCGCGGTCATGCTGCTCGCGATCCTGCTCGCGGAAGCGGCGTTGCTGGCTCTGCCGCACTAGCGCCGGCTAAGCCCCGTCAGGCCCCCGTGCTGGGCGTTACCGTCGGCTGGACATAAAGCACGCCGCTCGCGTACCCGATCCAGACGCGCCGCCCGATCAGATAGTCGGCGCCCAGCAGCATGTCGAAATTATCGCCGAAGGAGAAATACCCGACCGCGAACTCGGCGCCGTCGAACCGGTCGGTGCCGATGCGGACGGTACCGAAGCGATGCTGTTTGGCCCGGACCCGGCGCCCGTCCGCCCCGACTTGCGTCACGTCGGGATCGGGTGCGAAATCCGACGGCTCGAGACCGAGCTTGCGCGCGCCCTCCTCGGTCATGGAGCTCACCTCAGCGCCGCTGTCGAGCAGCGCCGTGAGCGGCTTGCCGTTGACCTCGGCGGAGACATAGACCCGCCCGGTCGGCAGCTGGCCGAGCTCGGCGCTTTCGATCGGGCCCTGCCACGGCAGGAAACCCTGCGCGCAATGGGCCGGGTTCCACAGGCTCATGCGGTGGGCCGCCACATCGATCTCGACATCGAAGGCCGACAGGAAGTTGGCGCCCAGCACGCCGTCGGCGACGCCCTGCAGCGGCGTTACGACGACACTCTGGTTGCGCAGATTGAGGCCGCCCAGCTCGAAATCGTCGACCTGGACATTGCGCTGCACCGCCAGGCCGCCGATGCCGGTCACGCGCGTCGTGGTGTGGCGCGGCGGCAGCCGAAGCCGCTCGACAATTTCCGGCGACAGGACGGCCGCGTCGGCCCCGGTATCGACCAGCAGGCGGACCGGCGCGCCGTTGATGCCGCCGGTCACCATCAGCAGCCCGTGCTCCACGTCGAGCGCGAGATCGGCAACCTTGAAGGCCTGGCACGTCGTATCGTCCGGCGCCGTCTCCACGCCCTCAGCAAGATCGGCCTCGATGGAGGTCGCGCATGCCGCGAGCCCACCCAGCACTCCCGCCAGCAGAAGGAACGGCAACGAAACCCGCATGGGGTAGCACCTCGCTTGGCGTCTTCCGGTCGCAGGTACCCGCGTAGCAAGTTTCGCCGTGCGCGTAAATCGCGCCGCTGCAAGCGTCGACGTCCCGAAAAGCGCGTGCCCGTCTAATCTTGCCACACTACCATATCAGTTATCCAGAACCTCCCTGCCAGACCGTCGTCGCGGCGCCCCTTCGCGCCGCAGAAGGTTGAGCACAGCCTCGCGCGCTGGATTGGGCGGCGCCGACGGCCAAGCCAGCACGAGGTCGGCACTGACGTCGGGATGCCACTCCCCGGCCGTACGACCACTTCGCCCGGCAGGAACCGCTCCGCCGAGCGCGGCACCAGGGCGCAGCACGTCGGCATGACCGGCAGCATCGTGAGCTTCGCCAGCAACCTCGCCGGCATCATCACCCCGATCGTCATCGGCGCGATCGTGCAGGCAACCGGCTCCTTCGCCTGGGCGCTCGGCTTCTGCGGCATCGTCTCGCTGGTGGGCGTGTTCGCCTACACGGTTGTGCTTGGCAAGATCGAGCGGCTGGTGGTCGAATAGCCCAGGCGCGCCTTAGCCGCGCCGGTGCCCGCTCACTTCCGCGCCGGCATCCGGCGCCAGCTTGCGCACGTCGAACAAGGCCGCGAGCGCGAGTGCCGCGACCAGGCCGAAGGCGATGCGGAAGTCGGTCACCGTCGGCACGCCGGTCGCGTTGCCCTCGGCGAAGGCGGCGACGCGGAGCGCCAGCGCGCCGAAGGCGATGCCCATGCCCATGGTCATCTGCTGCACCATGCTGGAGAGCGTGCTGGCGCCGCTCACCTGCGGACCCGGGATCTCGGCGAGGCTCAGGGTCGTGAGGCTGGTGAACTGCATGGAGCGGCAGAGACCGTTCACGAACAGCACCGCGGCGATGACCGGCCAGGGCGTCGCCGGCGTGAAGAATGCGCAGGCCGCGGCCGCCACCACGACGACGAGGCCGTTGCCGATGATCGCGGTGCGGAAGCCGAAGCGGCGCAGCAGCGGATTGGTCACGGTCTTCATGGTGAGATTGCCGGCGAACAAGGCCAGGACCAGGAGGCCCGAGTGGAACGCGTCCATGCCGAATCCCACCTGGAACAAGAGCGGCAGCAGGAACGGCGCCGTGCTGATCGCGATGCGGAACAGCGAGCCGCCGCCGACGGCGACGGCGAAGCTCGGGATCTTGAGTGCGCTCAAGTCGAGCAGCGGATGAGCATGGCGGCGGGCGTGGCGCCAGGCGAGGACGCCCAGCACGACGGACACGCCGACGCAGCCGCCGATCGCGGCCCAGGCCGCGTCCTGCCGGCCCAGAAGCTCGATGCCGTACATGAAGCTGAGCGAGGCGCCGCCGCCGAGGCCGAAGCCCAGCCAGTCGAACGGCTTCTTCTCAGCCCCGCGCTCGTTCCGGATCAGCAGCCAAGCGAGCACCAGGCCGGCGAGGCCGAGCGGCACGTTCAGAAGGAAGATCCAGCGCCAGGAGGCGTAGGTCGTGATGAAGCCGCCCAGGGGCGGCCCGATGACCGGCGCCACCAGGCCGGGCCAGACGATGATGCCGATCATGCGCATCAAGTCGCGCTTCTCGGTCGCGCGCACGACGACGAGACGCCCGACCGGCACCATCATGGCGCCGGCGATGCCCTGGAGCACGCGCGCCGCGGTGAATTCCCAGAGCCCGTTCGCCATCGCACAGAACACGGAGGCGACTGTGAAGCCCAGGATGGCGCCGCCGAGTACGGTGCGCGCGCCGAACCGGTCGGCGAACCAGCCGCTCGCCGGGATGAACACGGCGAGCGTCAGCAGATAGGCGGTCATGCCGAGATTGAGGTCGACCGCGCTCATGGCAAAGGAGCGCGCCATCTGCGGCAGCGCGGTCGCGATCACCGTGCCGTCCAGGTTCTCCATGAAGAACGCGGCAGCGACGAGCAGGGCGATCTGGAGCGGCCTGCGGGTCGAGGCCGGTGCCGCCTCGACGGTCTTTACTCCGTCAGGCACGTCCTAGAGCAGGCCCAGCTCGAGCCGCGCCTCTTCGCTCATCAGATCCTGATGCCAGGGCGGCGTCCAGACCAGGTTTACCTGCACCTCGGTCACGCGGTCGACCGTGCGCACGGCACGCTCGACCTCGCCCGGCAGCGAGCCCGCGACCGGGCAGGTCGGCGCGGTCAGCGTCATCTCGACATAGACCTTGCCGTCCGCCCCCACGACCAGGTCATAGATCAGGCCGAGGTCGACCAGGTTGACGGGGATTTCGGGGTCGCGGACGGTCTTCAAGGCCTCAAGGACCTTGGCCTCGAGCGCCTTGTCCTCGCCCTCGACCTTGATCCGGTCGAGCGGGTCGATCTCCGTCGCCGGCGCCCGGCCGGGCATGAAGTCGAACAGCGTCTTGCCGTCGTCCTGGACCATGGATCCCGTCCCTACTCCGTCTTGACCGGCCTATTCCGTTTTGACCGGTTCAGGCACGACACCGCCCGCCTTCAAGGCGGCTTCGAGCGCGTGCCAGGCGAGCGTCGCGCATTTGACGCGGGCCGGATAGGCCGAGACACCTTCGAGCGGCGTCAGGCGCTCGAAGTCATCCTCGAGCGCGTCGGCGATCTCGACCGCCTCGCCGCCGGTGACCTTGCCGTGGAAGGCGCGGAACAGCTGCTTGGCCTCGTCCAGCGTCTTGCCCTTCAGCACCTCGGTCATGAGCGACGAGGACGCGGTCGAAATCGCGCAGCCGCGGCCCTGGAACGCCGCGTCGACGATCCGGTCGCCCTCGATCGTGAGGTAGAGATTGATGCGGTCGCCGCACAGCGGGTTGTGGCCCTTGGCGCTGTGGGTCGGATGCTCGATCTCGCGGAAGTTCCGCGGCTTCTGGCCATGGTCCAGGATGATGTCCTGGTAGAGGTCGCGCAGATCCATCATCGCCCGAACAGCTCCTTCGCCGCTTTGACCGCAGCCACCAGCGCGTCGACATCGCTCTCGTCGTTATAGATGCCGAAGGACGCGCGCGTCGTCGCCGGCACGCAGAGCCGGTCCATCAGCGGCTGGGCGCAATGATGGCCGGCCCGGACCGCGACCCGGTGCTTGTCGAGAATGGTCGCAAGATCATGCGGGTGGATGCCGTCGACCTCGAACGACAGCACAGCCAGGCGCCGCTGGCCGGCGCCGAGCAGCGTGACACCCGGGATGCGCGCCAGCGCATCGGCGCCGTACTCGGTCAGCCGCTCCTCATGCTCCAGGATGCGGTCGCGGCCGAGCGCCTCCATATAGTCGAGCGCCACCGCCAGCCCGTGGGTCCCGGTGATGTCCGGCGTGCCGGCCTCGAACTTGTGCGGCACCTCGTTGAAGTCCGTATGCTCGAACGTCACCTGCAGGATCATGTCGCCGCCGCCCTGCCAGGGCGGCATCGCCTCCAGGAGTTCGTAGCGGCCCCACAGCACGCCGATGCCGGAGGGCCCATAGGTCTTGTGGCCGGAGAAGACGTAGAAGTCGCAGCCGATCGCCTGCACGTCGAGCGGCATGCGCGGTGCTGCCTGGCAGCCGTCGATCAGCACCTTGGCGCCGACCTTGTGCGCCTTCTCGACGATCGCTTCGACCGGTACCACCGAGCCCAGCGCATTCGCCACGTGGGTCACGGCAACGAGCTTGGTGCGCGACGACAGCCGCTCCTCGAACGCCGCCATGTCGAGCCCGCCGGTCGCATCGATCGGCGCCACCACCAGCTTGATGCCGATCCGGTCGCGCAGCATCTGCCAGGGCACGATGTTGGAATGATGCTCGAGCTCAGTGACGATCACCTCGTCGCCGGCCTTCAGCATGGCGAGGCCCCAGGTCTGCGCCACGAGGTTGATCGCCTCGGTCGCGCCGCGCACGAACACGATCTCCTTGGCGCTCTTCGCGTTCAGGAACCGGCGCACGGTCTCGCGCGCCGCCTCGTACTTGTCGGTCGCGCGCTGCGACAGGCCATAGACGCCTCGATGGACGTTCGCATAGTCCTGCTCATAGAACTTCGAGACCGCGTCGATCACGACCTGCGGCTTCTGGGCGCTCGCCGCCGAATCGAGGAACACCACGTCCGGGTTGTTCTGGAAGATCGGAAAGTCCTGTTTCACCACGCGCGGGTCGAACGCCGGCCGCGACAGCGGTGCGGCCGTGACCGGTACCAGGCGGGGATCGCCGTCCTTGCTCATGGGCGCCTCTTTCATTTCTCGGGGTGCCGGAACGCCAGCCACCGGCCGATCGCGTCGGTCAGGTAGTCGCGCGCCTGCTCGTGGCTGACGAGCTCGACCGCGTCGACGACGAAGGCCTCGATCAGCATGGCGCGCGCCTGTTCGGGCGCGATGCCACGCGAGCGAAGATAGAATTCCGCCGCCTCGTCCAGGTCGCCGACGGTTGCACCGTGGCTGCACTTGACGTCGTCGGCGAAGATCTCGAGCTCCGGCTTCGTGTCCATCACGGCGCGGTCGCTCAGGAGCACGGTCTTGTTGAGCTGGTAGGCGTCGGTCTTCTGCGCCACCTGGGCGACCTTGATCTGGCCCTGGAACACGCCGTGCGACCGGTCGGCGAGGCAACCCTTGAACACTTCCTTGGTCTCGCCGTGGGGCGCCAGGTGCTCGATCACCGAGGCGACGGTCGACTCCTGCCGCTCGGCAAGCAGATAGACACCCGAGACGCCGCAGAACGCGCGCTCGCCCACGAGCTTCGCCCGGATGTCCTGGCGCGCCATCGCGGCGCCCAAGGAGAGCGTGAAGCCGTCGTAGATCGCATCCGCGCCGATCGAGACGTCGAGCGTGCCGGTGTGGAACGCCCGGAGATCCTCGTCCTGCAGCCGGTAATGGCCGAGCTTCGCATGGTCGGCGACCTCGACGGTCATGGCGGCATTGGTCCAGGTGGCGCCGACCCCGGCGAAGCTTTCGATCACGGTGACCTGAGCGCCCGTGCCGATGCGGATCAGGCCCTTGGCCTGCACCGAGGCCGACGCGTCGGCCTCGCCCCAATAGAGCACATGGACCGGGTCGTCGAGCGTGACGCCGGCCGGCACGATCAGCGCCAGGCCGTCGGTAAACAAGCCCTGATTGAGCGCGCGGAACGCGTCGGTCGCATCGGCCGGCCGTTCGAACAGCGCGTCGGCCTCGCCATTCTTCGCGAGCCAATCGGCGAAGGAGCCCAGGAACACGCCCGGCGGCAGGCTGCAGATGTGGCTGTGGTCCGGGTCGAAGCGGCCGTTCACGAATACCAAGCGGTTCGCGTGGCTAAGCAAGCGGCAGAGTCGCTCGCCGACCACGGTCGCGTTGCCGGGCTTGGCCGGCGCCGGCGCGAAGCTCGTGCCGGTCAAGCCCTTGAGCTCGGTGAAACGCCAGGCCTCGTGGCGCTTGGTCGGGAAACCGGCCTCGGCAAAGCGCTGGCGCGCCTCGGCGCGCTTGGTGCCGAGCCAGGCCGGCTCTGCCTGGTTGGCCGGGACGGCCAGGGTCTCGAGGAAAGGAACGGCAGACATGATCAGGCCGCGTCGCCCAGCGTGGCATAGCCGCTCTTCTCGAGCTCGGCCGCCAGGCTCTTGTCGCCGGACATGACGATCTTGCCCTGGCTCAGCACATGGACATGGTCCGGCACGATGTATTCGAGCAGGCGCTGGTAGTGCGTGATCAGCACGAAGGCGCGGTCGGGCGAGCGCAGCTTGTTGACGCCGTCAGAGACCTGGCGCAGCGCGTCGATGTCGAGGCCGGAGTCGGTCTCGTCCAGGATCGCGAGCTTCGGGTCGAGCAGCGCCAGCTGGAAGATCTCGTTGCGCTTCTTCTCGCCGCCCGAGAAGCCGACGTTGACCGCGCGGTTGAGCAAATCCTCGCGCAGGTCGAGCAGCTTCAAGGTCTGGCGCACGGTTTTCAGGAACTGGCCGGCGTCGAGCTCCGGCTGGCCCCGGTGCTTGCGCACGGCGTTCACGGCCGCGCGCAGGAAATACATGTTGTTCACGCCCGGGATCTCGACCGGATACTGGAAGGCCAGGAACACGCCCTCGCGCGCCCGCACGTCGGCGTCGAGCTCCAGGAGATTCTCACCGTTGTAGGTGACCGTGCCCTCGGTCACCTCGTAGCCGTCGCGGCCCGAGAGCACGCTCGCGAGCGTCGACTTGCCGGAGCCGTTCGGACCCATGATCGCGTGCACCTCGCCCGGCTTCACGGTGAGCGAGATGCCCTTCAGGATTTCATTGTCCCCGACGCGGGCGTGCAGATTCTTGATCTCGAGCATATGGGTCCTCGGCAGTCGAATTTCTGAGAGTGCGGGGCGCGTCAGCCGACGCTGCCCTCCAGGCTGATCGCGAGCAGCTTCTGCGCCTCGACGGCGAATTCCATCGGAAGCTCTTTCAGGACTTCCTTGGCGAAGCCGTTGACGATCAGCGACAGCGCGTCTTCGGCCGTGAGCCCGCGCTGTTGGCAATAGAACATCTGGTCTTCGCTCACTTTCGACGTCGTCGCCTCGTGCTCGACCCGGGCTGTGCGGTTATAGACGTCGATATAGGGCACCGTGTGCGCGCCGCACTTGTCGCCGATCAGCAGGCTGTCGCACTGGGTGAAGTTGCGGGCGCCCTTGGCCTTGGGCAGCACCTTGACCATGCCCCGATAGGTGTTCTGCCCTTTGCCGGCCGAGATGCCCTTGGAGATGATCGTCGACTTCGTGTTCTTGCCGATATGGATCATCTTCGACCCGGTATCGGCCTGCTGCCGGTTGTTGACGATCGCGACCGAGTAGAACTCGCCCACCGAATTGTCGCCGGTCAGGACGCAGCTCGGATACTTCCAGGTGATCGCCGACCCGGTCTCGACCTGGGTCCAGGAGATCTTGGAATTGGCGCCGCGGCAGTCGCCGCGCTTGGTCACGAAATTATAGATGCCGCCGCGGCCCTCGGCGTCGCCCGGGTACCAGTTCTGGACGGTCGAGTACTTGATCTGGGCGCCCTCGAGCGCCACCAGCTCGACGACCGCGGCATGCAGCTGGTTCTCGTCGCGCTGCGGTGCCGTGCAGCCTTCGAGGTAGCTCACGTACGCGCCCTTGTCGGCGACGATCAGCGTCCGCTCGAACTGGCCGGAATTCGCCGCATTGATGCGGAAATAGGTCGAGAGCTCCATCGGGCAGCGCACGCCCGGCGGGATATAGACGAACGAGCCGTCGCTATAGACCGCCGAGTTCAGCGCCGCGAAGAAATTGTCCGTGGTCGGCACGACCGAGCCCAGGTACTGCCGGACGAGCTCCGGATGCTCTTTGATCGCCTCGCCCATCGAGCAGAAGATGATGCCCATCTCGGCAAGCTTGCCCTTGAAGGTGGTCGCGACCGAGACGCTGTCGAACACCGCGTCGACCGCGATGTTGGAGACGCCGGCCAGGATTTCCTGTTCCTTCAGCGGAATGCCGAGCTTCTCGTAGGTCTTCAAGAGCTCCGGGTCGACCTCGTCGAGCGAGTTCAGCTTGGGCTTCTGCTTGGGCGCCGAATAATAGGTCGAGGCCTGGTAGTCGATCGGGTCGATCTTGAGCTTCGCCCATTCGGGCGGGGTCATCTTGAGCCAGCCGCGGAACGCTTCGAGGCGCCATTCGAGCAACCACTCCGGCTCGCCCTTCTTGGCCGAGATGAAGCGGACGGTGTCCTCGTTGAGGCCGATCGGCGCGGTCTCGCTCTCGATGTCGGTGAAAAAGCCGTACTTGTACTGGCTCTGATCGGCAACGGCGCGGACGGTGTCGAGGGCTGCGCTCATGGTGCGGTCGTCTCGATGTTGTATTCAGGAGAGAAGGAAGGAGCGGCCAGGCTGGGCAGGACCATTTCGCCGAGCGTCACGCCGGCCAATGCATCGCCGACCGCCCGGTTGATCCGGTGCCAGTGCGGCCGGGTCGGGCAATAGTGCAGCCGGTCGCACGGCCCGATCTTGGACGTGCACTGCGTCATGGCGAAATCGCCGTCGATCGCGGCGACGATCTCGGCCACCGAGATCTCGTCGGCATGGCGCGCCAGCCGGTAGCCGCCGGCGGCGCCGCGCACGGCGGAAACGATGCCGGCCTTGGCAAGCAGCTTCAGCACCTTGGCGACCGTCGTCTGCGGCAGGCGCGTGTCGGCGGCCACATGCATCGCATTCGCCTGGTTCGGCGCAACCGCCGCCAGATGCGTGGCGACGATGACGCCATAATCCGCAAGTTTGCTCAGAATGATCATGGATCACCCTTTCTCAATTGGGACTGATTTAGTCCTGATTGCGTCGAGTCTCAACCCCCGAAGCCGATTTAGCTGCGCGCGGCGCGCATGGGACCAGGGCGGATAACGCGCAAGGCGGCCCGCGCGGCCGTTCCCGTGCGGAGGGGCGCATCCGCGTGACGGCGGCCGGTCGAGCACGCTATCATCGCGCCGCGCCTGCGACCGCACCCGGCTTCCCACAAGAAAGAAAGAGCGACACTTATGTCCCGTCACAGCCTGTCCGCTGCCGCGGCAACGCTTATTGTCCTGAGCCTCGCCTCCCTGGCCGCGCGCGCCGAGACCGTCAACCAGACGCTCGACGGCAAGGCGCTGTCGATCGACCTCGCCTGCGTCGACCGGGTCGAGATCCAGCCCAAGCCCGGCCTCTCGGGCAAGGTCGTGGTCGAGGCGACCTCGAACAAGGACGGCGAGCTCAAGGATTTCGTGTTCAAGGGTGGCGAGACCGCGTCGGTCACGCGCGAGCGGCGCTCCTGCACCTCGACCGTCCTCGACCGGCCCAAGACCACCGTCTCGATCCAGGTGCCGGCCGGCACGCCGATCGACATCAAGAACGGCGGCTCGACGAATTACGTCGTCGGCGCCGTGGGCGCCAGCCTGCATGCGCGTCTCGCCGGCTCGGGCTATCTCACGGCCGTTTCCGCCACCGACGTCGACATCCACGTCACGGGCTCGAGCAATGTGAATATCGGCCAGACGAACGGGTCTGCCGAGGTGCAGATCGCCGGCAGCGGCGATGTCCGCATCGGCGACGCGGAGATGCCGAGCTTGAAGATCAAGGTGAGCGGCAGCGGCAATATCGCGATCGACAATGGAGGGATCGGCACGCTCACCGCCTCGGTCGCCGGCTCCGGCAATCTCAGGGTCATGGCGACCGTGCAGGACGCGACGCTCTCGACCGTCGGGTCCGGCAATATCGAAGTGGCGAAGGTGACCGGCAGCCTGTCGAGCAACAAGGCTGGGTCGGGCACGATCCGGGCCGGTAGGAGCTGACGGGCCTACCGCCCGAGGCGCCGTCGCGCTAAGACGGCGCGTCCGTTCCATCCCAGAGGATCCGCCCACGAATGATCTGCCTCGTCACCGGTGCCACCGGCTTCGTCGGCTCGGCCGTCGCCCGCAAGCTGATCGCCGCCGGGCACGAGGTGCGCGTGCTGGTGCGTGCCGGCAGCGACCGGCGCAATCTCGCCGGGCTCGACGCGGCGCCGGTCGTGGGCAGCCTCGACGAGCCCGCGACCCTCGCGCCCGCACTCAAGGGCTGCGAGGCGCTGTTCCATGTCGCGGCCGACTATCGGCTGTGGGTGCCCGAGCCGGCGAAGATGTACCGGACCAACGTCGACGGCACGGTGGCGTTGATGGAGGCGGCGCTGGCGGCGGGCGTCGGCCGTATCGTCCACACCTCGAGCGTCGCGACGCTCGGCCTTCTGCCCGGCGGCGCCGACTCCGACGAGGCGACGCCGGTCACGATCGAGCAGATGGTCGGGCCTTACAAGCGCTCGAAGTTCCTGAGCGAAGAGGCCGTCCAGCGGCTCGCGCGCGAGCGCGGCCTGCCGGCGGTGATCGTCAATCCCTCGACGCCCGTCGGCCCCCGCGACGTCAAGCCGACGCCGACCGGCCGGACCATCGTCGAGGCGGCATCCGGCCGCATGCCGGCCTTCGTCGATACGGGGCTCAATTTCGCCCATGTCGACGACGTGGCGGAGGGCCATCTCCTGGCGTTCGACAAGGGCAAGATCGGCGAGCGCTATATCCTGGGCGGCGAGAACCTGACCTTGAGCGCGTTCCTCGCGATCATCGCCCGGCTCACCGGCCGCAAGGCGCCGACCATCAGCCTGCCGATCGACCTCCTGATGCCGCTCGCCTACGGCGCCGAGCTCTATGCGCGCGTGACGGGCAAGGAGCCGTTCGTGACGCGTGACGGATTGACCCTCGCGCGCAAGAAGATGTTCTTCACCATCGCCAAGGCGCAGCGCGAGCTCGGCTATGCGCCGCGGCCGGCCGAAGAGGGCATCCGCGACGCGATCGACTGGTTCCGCCAGCACAACTATCTCGGGGTCTGATATCCAAGGGGCCTGATCCGAGCGGCCTGCACTTGCCCTCGACACCGCTATGAGGCATTGAGTGCGCCGATGAGCGATTCCCTGCAGAACGCCCCCGCCCCTGGCACGCCAGTCCATGAGCCCTTGGCCCACGGCACCCTGGAAACGCCGTCGGGCAAGTCCGCGGCGGACGAGAATTTCCCGGTCGGCTCCTGGCTGATCCGTCCGGATCTGCGCCGGCACGTCCACACGTTCTATGCCTTCGCACGCGGCGCCGACGATGTCGCCGACAATCCGGATCTGGCGCCCGACGACAAGGTGGCGCGGCTCACCCGCATGGGCGAAATCATCCTGGGTCGCGGCAACCGGGCGACCGAGGAAGCCGAGTCGCTCGCCTGCGTCAGGATGCGCGCGAGCCTGGCCGAGACCAAGGTCACGCCGCAGCATTGCCTCGACCTGCTGCAGGCCTTCACCCAGGACGCCAACAAGGCACGCTATCGCGACTGGGACGACCTGCTCGGCTACTGCTTCCTGTCGGCCTCGCCGGTCGGCCGACAGCTGCTCGACCTGCATGGCGAGGGTGCCGCCTGCCGCCCAGGCGCCGACGCGCTGTGCAACGCGCTGCAGGTCATCAATCACCTGCAGGATTGTGCTGAGGACTACAAGGCGCTCGACCGGATCTATCTGCCGACCGGCTACATGGCGGAGGAAGGGGCCGAGATCGCCGACCTCGCGCGGCCGGCCCTGACGCCGGCGATGCGCCGTGTGCTCGACCGAACGATCGCGCCGCTCGAAGGGCTCCTGGCCGAGTGCGCCGACCTGGTCATGCAGGTCGACGACGTGCGCATCGCGCTCGAGTGCCAGGTCATCCGCACGCTCGCCGCGCGCCTCACCCGCCGGCTCAAGAACGAGGACCCGATCGCGACACGCGTCGAACTGTCGAAGCCGGTGGCGGGTGGCCTGGCGCTCGGCGCCCTCGCCTCGGGCCTCTGGCGCCGCCGTGCGCGTCCCGCCCCTCGCCCCGCAGCGCTGCACTCATGAGCATGTCAGCCCCGCTCCCGACCAATGCCGCGGACGAGCCGGCGGCGGACCTGGCCGAGGTCACCCGCCAGGTCGGCCAGGCCAAGAGCTCGTTCTACACCGCGATGCGGTTCCTGCCCGAGGACCGGCGCAACGGCATGTATGCGATCTACGCCTTTTGCCGCGAGGTCGACGACATCGCCGACGAGCCGGCGGCGCAGGCGGACAAGCAGCGCGGCCTGGCCGCCTGGCGCGCCGAGATCGAGGCGATCTATGCCGGCCGGCCAGCGACGCTCATGGTGGGCCGCGCGCTCGTCGGGCCGATCCGCCAGTTCGGCCTTGAGAAGGCCGATTTCCACGCAGTGATCGACGGCATGGCCATGGATGCGGAGCGCGACATCGTGGCGCCCGACGCGGCCGAGCTCGACCTCTATTGCGACCGGGTGGCGAGCGCCGTCGGCCGCCTGTCGGTCCGCGTGTTCGGCCCCTACGAGCCGCACGCGGATGAGGTGGCCGAGCATCTGGGCCGCGCGCTGCAGCTCACCAACATCCTGCGCGACGTGGACGAGGACGCGGAACGCGGCCGGCTCTACCTGCCGCGCGAGGGCTTGGAGCGGCACGGCATCGCGACGCGCGTGCCGGCCGAGGTCGCGGCCCATCCGGCGATCCATGCCGTCTGCGCCGAGCTCGCGGTCGAGGCTGAGCGCCGGTTCCGCCTCGCCGATGCCGCCATGGCCCAATGCGCGCGCAAGACGATGCGGCCGGCACGCATGATGAGCGGCGTCTATGGCGCGATCCTGACGCGCTTGCTCAAGCGCGGCTGGGCCTACCCGCGCACGCCGGTCAAGGTGCCGAAGCTCGTCAAGATCTGGATCGCGCTCACCCGCGTGTTCTTCTGACCTCATGCAACCCATCACCCATGTCATCGGCGCCGGCCTCGCCGGCTTGAGCGCTGCGCTCCGCCTGACGGAGGCCGGCCATCGCGTCGTGATCTACGAGGCGGGCCCGCAAGCCGGCGGCCGCTGCCGCTCCTATTTCGACGAGCCGCTCGGCTGCCGCATCGACAACGGCAACCACCTGCTGATGAGCGGCAACGATGCCGCCCTCTCGTACCTGAAGCTCATCGGCGCCGAGGACACGCTCGAAGGCCCCGCGAGCGGGCGCTATCCGTTCTTCGATCGCGGCACCGGCGAGCGCTGGAACCTGGCACCCAACCGCGGCAAGCTGCCCTGGTGGGTGCTCGTCCCCGGCCGGCGCGTGCCGGGCAGCCGGGCCGGCGACTATCTGGCGGCGCTCCGCTTCCGCAAATGCGGCCCGGATGCGACCGTGGCCGATCTCGTCGGCCAGGACACACGGCTCTATCGCCGGTTCTGGGAGCCGCTCGCAGTCGCCGCCCTCAATACGGAGGCCAAGACCGCCGCCGCCCACCTGCTCTGGCCGGTGCTGGAAGAGACCTTCGCCCGCGGTGCCGATTTCTCGCGCCCGCTGGTGGCGCGCGACGGCCTGTCGGAAAGCTTCGTCGACCCGGCGCTCGCCTGGCTGGAGCAGCGCGGCGCGACGCTCAGGCTTTCGACTCGCGTGCGCAAGATCGGCTTCCACGGCGATCGCGTGGTGTCGCTCGATCTCGGCAGCGATTTCGTCGGGCTCGACCAGGGCGACAATCTGGTGGTCGCGGTCCCGCCGGCGGTCGCGACCGGCCTCGTGCCGCACCTGGTGACGCCGACCGAGTTCCGCCCGATCGTCAACGCGCATTTCCGGCTCGACGAACGGGATGCAGTGCCGGGCGTAGAGATCCTGGGCGTCATCGGCGGGACGGCCGAATGGATCTTCCGGCGCGGCCCGCTCGCCTCGGTCACGATCAGTGCGGCAAGCCACGTCGTCGACGAGGACGCGGACGCGCTGGCGCCGCGCATCTGGGCCGACGTCGCCGCGGGCTTGGCGCTCGGCGAGCGGCCGATGCCCGCCTGGCGCATCGTCAAGGAAAAGCGCGCGACTTTCGCCGAGACGCCGGACCAAGTGAAACGGCGGCCGGAAGCAAAGACCTTCTGGCGGAACCTGGCACTCGCCGGCGACTGGACCGACACGGGCCTGCCCGCAACCATCGAGGGCGCCATCCGGTCCGGAGAAAAGGCAGCGGCTCAGCTGCGTAGCACTTGAACTCGTTCAATAGGGTCATCAGTTCAAAGGACGCGTTACAGCCATTACGCGTTGGCTCTTGAGCTTCGCGCTATTTTTGACGAAGCTTCGCTGCAATTGCGAAACGTCTCGCCGAGTGAAGAACCTACGCTGACCATGACCGAACTTGACGACACGCTGCGGGCCGCATCCTTGGCCGAGCCTTCGATCGCCGCGCTCGACAGCGCGATCGAAAGCGCGACCGAGGTCCTCGTCTCGCGCCAGAACGGCGACGGGCACTGGGTCTTCGCGCTCGAGGCGGATGCCACGATTCCCGCCGAATATATCATGCTGATGCACTACCTGGACGAGATCGAGCCCGATCTCCAGGAGTCGATCGCACGCTATATTCGCAAGACGCAGGGCGCCGACGGCGGCTGGCCGCTGTTCCACGCCGGGCCGTTCGACATCAGTGCCACCGTCAAGGCCTACTACGCGCTGAAGCTCGCCGGCGACGACATCAACGCGCCGCACATGCTTCGCGCCCGCCAGGCGATCTTGAGCGCCGGCGGTGCTGCGCGCTGCAACGTCTTCACCCGGATCGCACTCGCCCTCTTCGGCCAGGTCCCCTGGCGCGCCGTGCCGGTGATGCCGGTCGAGATCATGACCCTGCCCAAGTGGTTCCCGTTCCACCTGGACAAGGTCAGCTACTGGTCGCGCACGGTGATCGCACCGCTCTTGATCCTGATGGCACTGAAGCCGCAGGCCAAGAACCCGAACAAGGTCGACGTCGTCGAGCTGTTCCAGACGCCGCCGTTCGAGGAGAAGCGCTACCTGCATTCCGCGACGCGGAATTTCTGGGCGACGGCGTTCCGCTGGCTCGACCATGTCGTGCGCTTCGTCGAGCCGGCCTTCCCGAAGAAGGGCCGCGAGCGCGCGATCGAGCGCGCCATCGCGTTCGTCGAGGAGCGATTGAACGGCGAGGACGGCCTGGGCGCCATCTTCCCGGCCATGGCCAACGCCGTCATGGCGATGGAGCTCCTCGGCTACGCCAAGGACGATCCGCGCCTCGTCACCGCCAAGAAGGCGCTCCGCAAGCTCATCATCACCGACGCCGACGGCGATTCGATGGTCCAGCCCTGCGTCTCGCCGGTCTGGGACACGGGCCTCGCGAGCCACGCGATGCTCGAAGTGGGCGACGTACGCAACGACGGCCAGGCGAGTGAAGCCGGCAGGCGCGCCGCCGCCGCGGCGTCCGACTGGCTCGCCTCCAAGCAGATCCTGGATGTCGAGGGCGACTACATCCAATCGGCCCCGGGCGTGCGTCCGGGCGGCTGGGCGTTCCAGTATGCCAATGCCCATTACCCCGACGTCGACGATACCGCTGCGGTCGTGATGGCGATCGACCGGGCCGGCGATCCGAAGCACCGCGAGAATATCGAGCGCGCGGTCGAATGGGTCATCGGCATGCAGAGCAAGAACGGCGGCTGGGGCGCGTTCGACGCCGACAACGAGCACTACTACCTGAATTACATCCCGTTCGCCGACCACGGCGCGCTGCTCGACCCGCCGACGGCCGACGTCAGCGCGCGCTGCATCTCGATGCTGGCGCAGTTGGGCTACAAGCGCGGCAACCCGGTCGTCGACAAGGGTGTCGCGTACCTGTGGCGCGAGCAGGAAGAAAACGGCTCCTGGTACGGCCGCTGGGGTACCAACTACATCTACGGCACCTGGTCGGTGCTGTGCGCGCTCAACGCCGCCGGCGAGGACCTGTCGTCGCCCGGCATCCAGAAGTCGATCGAGTGGCTCGCCTCCAAGCAGAACGCCGACGGCGGCTGGGGCGAGGACGGCATCAGCTATTACGACGGCCATCACGGCGAGGGCAACGGCTCGACTGCGTCGCAGACAGCCTGGGCGGTGCTGGGCCTGATGGCGGCCGGCGCCGTTGACCATCCGGCGACCCAGCGCGGCATCGACTATCTGCTGCGCACCCGACCGGAAAACGGGCTCTGGCATGAAGAGACCTATACGGCCGTGGGCTTCCCGCGCGTGTTCTACCTGCGCTACCACGGCTATCGTGCCTATTTCCCGCTGATGGCGCTGGCACGCTATCGCAACCTCAAGACCGGCAACTCCAAGCTCGTCATGCACGGCATGTGAGCGGCTTGGCGGTCCAGATCGGCATCCTCGCGGGCCTCCAGTCGGAGGCCCGCTGTCTTTCGGGCCTCGTCCCACCGCACCGCATTGCCTTGAGCGGCGCGCGGCTCGACGGCGCGCGCCGGGCGGCACGCCGGCTGGTCGAGGGCGGCGCCACGCATCTCCTGAGCTTCGGCCTCGCCGGCGGCCTCGATCCGGCGCTGGCACCGGGTACGCTGCTGCTGCCGGCACAGCTGCTCACGCCGGCCGGCGGCGCCGTCCCGGTCGATCCGGACTGGCATGCTGCGGCCCTGGCGCTGCTGCGCGCCCACCGGCCGATCCAGGCGCCGGTCGCGGGCAGCGACATAGCGATCGGGACGGTCGCGGCAAAAGCGGCGCTGTTCGCAACCAGCGGCGGCGTCGCGGTCGATATGGAAAGCCACGTACTGGCTGCGGCCGCCCCTGCCCTGCCGCTGCTCATCGTGCGCGTCGTCGCCGATTCGGCCGCGGACGCGCTGCCGCCGGCCGCCCTCGTCGGCATCAAACCAGACGGCGCGACCGACCTCGCCGCCGTGCTGGCATCGGTCCTGCGCCGACCGGCCCAGATCCCGGCGCTGATGCGCCTCGGGCGGGCGGCGACCAAGGCGACCGAAACCCTGCGCGCCGCTGCCCGGTTGGGCGCGGCTTCCGGTTTCGGCCTGGTCTAGATCGCGGCCCGGCCGTCGATGCGGGTCATCGATCGGCCACCGACCCAGATGTCCGCACCGATCTGCTTGATCTCGATCCGGCCGGCCCGGCCGATCGCGGTGCCCTGGCACGCGACATAGGCGGGCGGCGCCCGGCCGGCGCCGATCAGCCATTGGGCAAGGCCGGCGTTCAGGCTGCCGGTAACGGGATCCTCCGGCACGCTCTCGTCCGGAACGAAGGCGCGCACCTCGAACTGGCATTCGGCACCGTCCGTCGCCGGATCCCACGGCGCCACGACGCCCAGCGTCAATCCGGCCATGGCGGCGAAGTCGGGTCGCACCGCCAAGAGTTCGACCCGACTGCCCAGCATGACCGCGACCCAGCCGGGACCGTTGTCGACCCATTGCGCGGCCTGGATCCGCTCGGGCGTGAGCCTGAGGCTGCGGGCGATCTGGGCGACGGTGCCGTCGTCGACAGGGCCGCTTCGACGCAGCGGCGGGGCGGCGAAGGCAAGCGCGTCGCCATCGCGACGGATCGACACCAGCCCGACGCCGCATTCCTGCACGATCTCGGCACCGCGCGGCCGGCCGCCGGCCTCGAGCCAGGCATGGCAGCTGCCGAGCGTCGGATGG
Source organism: Aliidongia dinghuensis (assembly GCF_014643535.1). Classification (NCBI taxonomy): domain Bacteria; kingdom Pseudomonadati; phylum Pseudomonadota; class Alphaproteobacteria; order Rhodospirillales; family Dongiaceae; genus Aliidongia; species Aliidongia dinghuensis. The sequence continues at coordinate 182,024 of NZ_BMJQ01000014.1, forward strand.
CCGGCGAAGGGCAACTCGCGGACCGGCGTGAAGATGCGCACGCGATAGTCGGCACCGGCCGCCTCGGGCTTCAGCAGGAACGTCGTCTCGCTGAGGTTGGTCCAGCGGGCGAAGGCCGCCATCTGAGCGGCGGAGAGCGCGTCCGCGCCCAGCACGACCGCAAGCGGGTTGCCGGAGAATGCCTTGGTCGTGAAAACGTCGACCTGCTTGAACGCGTAGTCGGTCATGTCCTCCCTTCCCTCATGCCATCGATGCATGAGCGCAAAACTCGGCGTCGCTTCGAGCTTCAGGTTGATCGGACCGCCTGCCCGCGCGCCCTCAGTCTGGCCTGGCCTTGGTTTCAGCGATCCGCGCGCCCAATTCGCCGAGCACGCTCGTCGCCTCGCGCATCATCATTCGAAGCACCTCGGCCGCCGGCCGGATGCCGCCGATCAGGCCGGCGCCCTGGCCGGCGAAGAGCGCCATCCGTTCGAGGTCGCCCGTCGTCGAGCGCAGTGGCGAGTCCGTGCTGAACTTGTAGAGCGGCCGCCCGCCATCCTCGCCGATCACCTCGCGCGGCAGGCGGTCCGGGTGATGGCCCCACAATTGGCCCGCTTCGGCGGTGACGCTGTTCTTCAGCACGCGCACCGGCGAATTGGGCGGCCAGTTGATGGCGAAGAGGTCCGTATGCACCGTGTCGTCGAGCCCGGCCTCGACGATGCGCTGCTTGTGATAGTCGTGGGCGAAGGACTCGGTGCTCGCCAGGAACACCGTGCCGCAATGGACGCCGTCGGCGCCGAGGGCGAGTGCGGCGGCAAGCCCCCGGCCGTCGACGATGCCGCCCGATGCCGCGACCGGGATCCGCAGGCGGTCCCGCACCCGCGGCAGCAGAACGGACAGCGGCAGCGAGCCTTTCACATGGCCGCCGGCCTCGACGCCCTGGACGATGACGATGTCGGCCCCGGCCGATTCGGCAAGCAGCGCGTCCTCGAGCGAGCCCACCTGATAGAGCACCAGGCATCCGGCCCGCTTCGCCTGCTCGACGACGCCGGGGAACACCTCCCAGAAGAAGCACATCGCCGGCACGCGGGCGTTGAAGCAGATCGCGAGCTCGTCTTGCAGCAATGCCGGATCGGTCGCGAACGGGATCAGGTTGACGCCGAACGGCCGTGCCGTCCGATGCCGCACCTCCGCGATCTCGCTCTCGATCAAGGCCGGCGCCTCGCGCACCATGCCGAGCAGGCCGAAGCCGCCGGCCTCGGACACGGCCGCCGCCAGTTCGGCGCGCGCCGGGCCGCCCATGCCGGCAGAGATGATCGGGTATCGGCAGCCCAAGCGTTCGGTCAGCGGCGTCGGCAAGGTCGGTGTCGCAGCGGCTTCCGTCATCATCGCCTCCAGCCCAAACAAAACGGGCGCTGCCATCGGCAGCGCCCGCGCTCCGTCGATCGTGCGTCCTCTTGTTACGACGCAGCGGCCATGTCGGCCAGTTCCGGCGGCATCTTGAAGCGGACATTCTCCTCGACGCCGGCCAGGATCTCGACCTCGGTGGCACCCAGCTGCTTCAGGCGCTCGACCACCTCAGTCACCAGCACTTCCGGGGCGGAGGCGCCGGCCGTGACGCCCACGGCATTGACGCCCTTGACCCAGGCCGGATCGAGCGCCGAGGCATCGGCGATCAGATAGCCGCGGATGCCCATCTCGCCGGCGAGCTCGCGCAGCCGGTTGGAGTTCGAGCTGTTGTGCGCGCCCACGACCAGGATGACGTCGACCAGGTTCGCGAGCTCGCGCACGGCGCGCTGGCGGTTCTGCGTCGCGTAGCAGATGTCCTTGGTGCTGGGGCCGACGATGTCGGGGAAGCGCTGGGTCAGCGCGTCGATGACGCTCTTGGTATCGTCGACGCTGAGCGTGGTCTGGGTGACGTAGGAGAGCCGGTGCGGATCCGAGACCTCGAGTCGCGCCACATCCTCCGGAGTCGCGACCAGATGAACCTTGCCGTTGACCCGGCCCATGGTGCCCTCGACCTCCGGATGGCCGTCATGGCCGATCAGGATGACGTCGCGGCCGCCGTCGGCATAGCGCTGCGCCTCGGCATGCACCTTGGAGACCAGCGGGCAGGTCGCATCGATGACCGGCAGCGAACGGAGCGCCGCATCGTCCTCGACCTTCTGCGAAACGCCGTGGGCGCTGAACACCGTGATGCCGCCGGGCGGGATCTCGTCCAGCTCCTCGACGAACTGCGCGCCCTTGGCCCGGAGGCTGTCGACCACATATTTGTTATGGACGATCTCGTGGCGGACATAGACCGGCGCGCCGTATTTCTCGAGCGCGCGCTCCACGATTTCGATCGCCCGCTCGACACCGGCACAGAAGCCGCGCGGCTTCGCCAAGATGACTTTCATTCAACCAAGCCCCGATATTCTCGTGATCCCCGAACAATCGCCGACATGTGATGATTCAGGGCGGCGGGCGCAAGCTAGCATGATTGCCCTGGACGGGCAAAGCCGCGCCCAAGTCACACCAGACCCGCAATCGGGAGTTCGGCTTGACTTTCCCCCCCGAAATGAAGCCTGTTAGTCGGCTGAAATTTCCGTCGTCTTTTCGACATTCTTGCCGCAATCCTGCCCAAGCGGGTAAGTTTGGCGAATTTCCGGCTCGGCCGGAGCGCCGGGCGGAGCTGAGTTAAGGAGCGAACGTGATCGGTCAAGCCAAACCCCTTCTCGACCGGGTTACCATCCCGGCCGATTTGCGTGCGCTGCCGGAAACCGACCTGAAGCAGCTGGCCGACGAGCTGCGGCAAGAGATGATCGAGGCCGTTTCGGTCACCGGCGGCCATCTGGGTTCCGGCCTGGGCGTGGTCGAGCTGACCGTGGCCCTGCACTATGTGTTCAACACGCCGGACGATCGGTTGATCTGGGACGTGGGCCACCAGGCCTATCCCCACAAGATCCTGACCGGCCGGCGCGACCAAATCCGCACGCTGCGCCAGGGCGGCGGCCTCTCGGGCTTCACCAAGCGCACGGAGAGCGCCTACGACCCGTTCGGCGCCGCCCATTCCTCGACCTCAATCTCGGCCGGCCTCGGCATGGCCGTCGCGAGCGAGCTTACGGGCAAGAAGAACACCGTCGTCGCCGTGATCGGCGACGGCTCGATGAGCGCCGGCATGGCTTACGAGGCCATGAACAACGCCGGCGCCCGCGAAAAGACGAAGCTCATCGTCATCCTGAACGACAACGACATGTCGATCGCGCCGCCCGTGGGCGCACTCTCGGCCTATCTGTCGCGCCTCTTGTCGTCCAAGAGCTTCGTCAGCCTGCGCCATGGCGCCATCGACCTCGCCAAGAAGTCGCTACCGCGCACGCTCAAGGATGCAGCGCTCCGGGCCGAGGAATATGCCCGCGGCCTCGTCACCGGCGGCACCCTGTTCGAGGAGCTGGGCTTCTATTACGTGGGCCCGATCGACGGCCATAACCTCGACCATCTGCTGCCGGTCCTGAAGAACGTGCGCGATGCCGAGGACATCGGCCCGGTGCTGATCCATGTCGTGACCAAGAAGGGCCACGGCTATGCGCCGGCTGAAGCGGCCGGCGACAAGTACCATGGCGTCTCGAAGTTCGACGTCGTGACCGGCGCCCAGTCCAAGCCCAAGTCGAACGCGCCCTCCTACCAGAACGTATTCGGCGAGAGCCTGATCAAGGAGGCGCGCAAGGACGACAAGATCGTCGCCATCACCGCGGCCATGCCGTCGGGCACCGGCGTCAACCTGTTCGCCAAGGTGTTCCCGGAGCGGACCTTCGACGTCGGCATCGCGGAGCAGCATGCGGTGACCTTCGCCGCAGGCCTCGCGACCGAGGGCATGAAGCCGTTCTGCGCGATCTACTCGACCTTCCTGCAGCGCGGCTATGACCAGGTCGTCCACGACGTGGCGATCCAGAAGCTGCCGGTGCGCTTCGCGCTCGACCGCGCCGGCTTGGTTGGGGCCGACGGTGCGACCCACGCCGGCTCGTTCGACCTGGCCTATCTCGGCTGCCTGCCCGACTTCGTCATCATGGCCGCAGCCGACGAGGCGGAGCTCGTGCACATGGTCGCAACCCAAGTCGCTTATAACGAAGCGCCGTCGGCGCTGCGCTATCCGCGCGGCGACGGCGTCGGCGTCGAGATGCCCGAGGTCGGCGTGCCGCTGCCGATCGGCAAGGGCCGGATCTTGCGCGAAGGCACGACGGTCGCGATCCTGAGCCTCGGCACCCGCCTTGCGGAAGCGATGAAGGCGGCGAACGAGCTGCAAGCGTTCGGCCTCTCGACCACGGTCGCCGACGCGCGCTTCGCGAAGCCGCTCGATGTCGAGCTCATCAACCGCCTGGCGCGCGAGCACGAGGTGCTGATCACGGTCGAGGAAGGCTCGATCGGTGGCTTCGGCAGCCATGTCGTGCATCACCTGGCGGCGGCCGGCCTGCTCGACAACGGCCTCAAGATCCGCCCGATGGTGTTGCCCGACCGGTTCATCGACCACGATGCACCGGCGAAGCAATATGACGCGGCCGGCCTCAACGCCCGCCACATCACCGCCACTGCGCTGGCAGCCCTCGGCCGCACGGATGCCGTGCTGACAGTCAGCGCCTGATTCAACCGTGTTCAGCCGGAACGGAGACGGCGTCGAGGCCGTTTCCGCTTTGGCAGGTACGTCACGAATGGCTTCTATGGCATATCCGAAACTGAGGGCCGCAAGCGCGGCCCTCACCCTTTTACTCGCCGGATTCCAGACGGTGGGCTTTGCCCAGGCCGTGCCGGCCCCGCAGCCGGTCGCGCCCCAGGCAGCCCAGCAGCCTACCGCAAGCGGACCCGCGAGCGCGGTCATCGACCGGTTCGACACCACCCTGCTGAGCGTGATGAAGCGCGCCGAGCAATTGGGGTACGAGGGCCGCGCCAAGGAGCTTGGCCCCGCGATCGACCAGGCGTTCAACATCCCGCTGATGACCCGCATCGTCGTCGGCGCGCCCTGGACCGAATGGAGCGAGGACCAGCGCAACCAGATCATCGACGCGTTCGGCAAGTTCGTCGTCGCGACCTATGCCCGGCGCTTCGACGGCTATGGCGGCGAGGGTTTCGCCAACGACGGCGAGCGGCCCGCCTCGAGCGGCGGCACACTGGTCACGACGCGCCTCACCCGGCCAAAGGACCCGGCCGTGACACTCACCTACCTGATGCGCGACAGCGACCACGGACCGCAGATCGTCGACGTCTTCCTGACCGGCTCCATCAGCGAGCTCGCGACCCGCCGGTCGGAATTTTCTGCCGTGCTGCAGCAGGGCGGCTATCAGGCGCTGCTGACAGCGCTCGAAAAGAAGACGTCCGCCCAGGCGAACGGCGCCGGCGACGCGGAGTGATGGATTGGTCGGCCGGGCGGTCTACGCCCGGCCGTGCCCTCGGCCCAGCACGGTCATCAGCACCGGCTGGACGATGAGCGTGCAGACCAGCACGTAGATCAGCGACATCATCAGGAGCAGCCCCATGCTGGCCGTGCCGGCATGGTGCGACAGCGCCAGGCTGCCGAACGCCGTGCCGGTCGTGCCCGCGCTGAACGCGACGGCACGCGCCGTCGATGTCTGCAGGAGCTCGACCGGCCCGTGGCCGGTGCGCCAGAGCATCACGAAATAAATGTCGAAGGCGACGCCGATGCCCATCAGCAGCGGCACGGCAATGACGTTCGCATAATTGAAGGCGAGCCCGATCGCGACGCTGGTGCCGAGCGCATAGAGCCCGGCAAGCGCCAGCGGCACGACCACCAGCACCACGTCACGCAGCCTGCGCAGGATGAACGCAAGCGCCACGGTGATGGCGCACAGCGCCAGCAGCGAGGCGGTGCGGAATGCATTGCTCACCGTCTTGCCCGATTCGAGGATCGACACCGGTGCGCCGGTCGCCTCCGGCGCCAGCTTGCGAACGGCGGCGACGAAGGCCGCCATCTGCCGCTCGTCCTTCATGTCGCCCTTGGGGAAGACCGAGACGCGCGCCCGGCCGTCGTTGGCGATCCAGTCGTCGCGGATCTCGGGCGGCATGCTCTCGGTCGTGAGCTTCTCGGCCGACATGGCGGCGCGCAGCATGTCGACGCGCCCCTCGAAGCCGCCGAGCAGTGCGTCGCGCAGCGTCTTCACGTCACCGCTGCCGGGAGAGGCGAGGAAATGCTCGATCGCGGCCTGCAGCGTGGGGCCGGCGGTGCCGAGCGAGGCGCCGTGCGTGCCGGCGAGGAAGCTGCGCAGGTGCTCCGCATAGTTCCGCAGTGCCGCCCGCTCCTCGTCGTCGCTCGGCGGCGGCAGGGATGCGGCGTGATCCAGGATCGGCCCCAGCAGGAACTTGGTCTGATCGAGGATATCGAGCTTCGCCGGCTGGTCATCAGGGATGAAGCTCGACAAGGTGAGCGCCTGGCGCACCTCCGGCAGGGCCGAAATCTTGTCGGCGAGAGCATCGGCCGCCTGCAGGTTCGGTGTCAGGATCTCGATGCTATAGGGCGAAGCGAGCGGGTCGGAGGTCAGTTCCTTGACAGTCTTGACCGACTCCTTGCTCGGGTCCTTGAGGTCGAGCGGATCGGCGTCGAAGCGCACGAACGGCACGCTCGCGGCACCGGCGACGCCCAGCAGCAGCGCCAGCGCCAGCACCGGCTTCGCATGGCCGGCGAGCCAGCGATCGATCGGCGCCGCCCAGGCGAAGCCCGCGGCCTCCGGCTTGCCGCGCGCCGGCAGCACGGTCAGCAGCGCCGGCAGGACGGTGAGGTTGGCGATGAGCGCCACGAACATGCTGGTGCCGGCGATGAGGCCCAGCTCCGACACGCCCTTGTAGTCGGTCGGCAGGAAGGAATAGAAGCCGACGGCGGTCGCGAGCGCCGCCAGACCCAGAGGCCCGCTGATGCCCCGGGCCGCACGCCGGAGCGCCTCCTGGTTCGCCACGGGCCGGTGCGCCGGCACGACGCCGCCGGTGACGGTGTGGAGCTCGGCGCGATAGCGCATCGAGAACTGGATGCCGAAATCGACGCCGATGCCGATGAACAGCACAGCGAAGGCGATCGAGATCATGTTGAGCGTGCCGACCGCAGCCGCGGCGAAGGCGGCGGTCAGGACCAGCCCGACGACGAGCGTCACCAGAATTGCCAGGATGAGCCGCGGCGCCCTGAGCGCCCACAGCAGGATGCCGATGACCACGACGACGGTGATCGCGGTCGCGGTTCCCGCGCCCTCGCTGACCGAGGCGAATTCCTCGTCCTCGAGCGGCACCTCGCCGGTGAGGCGCACGGTGACCCCTTTGGCGGCGAGGCCCAGGTCGGCGGCGGTCTGGCGGATGAGCGCGCTCGCCGCGGCACCCGGTTCGAGCGCATTGAAGTCGAGTTTCGCCTGGACCAGGATGAAATGGCGCAGCTCCTCCGGGCGCGGCGGCTTGCCGGTCATGAGCTGGCCCCAGCTCACCGGCACGGGCTTGCCGGCGGTGACGCTGTCCATGGTCTTGGCGAAGAGCGCCATCGGCCCCGTGAGCTTGTCGCCCGACGCTTCGCCATCCTCCATGCCGGTCAGTGCCTGGCCCAAGACGCCGAACAGGCCGCGCAGGCTCGGGTCGGCATCGAGCGGCCCCATCAGCGGCTGCGCCTCGGCGATCTGGTCCGAGAGCTGCGCCAGCTCCTCTTTACTCAAGAACATGAGGCCGTAGCGGTTGAAGAACGGGCCGCTGTCCGGCCGCCGGACGCTCTTGAACACGTCCGTGCGGTCGGCGAGCGCCTTGGCAAGCGCGGCGGTCGCATCCTCGACCGCATCCGAGGACTTGCCATCGAGCACGACGGTCGTGAGGCTGGTGCTGTTGGGGAACGCCGCGTCATAGGCCGCTCCCTGCTTCTGCCACGGCAGGTCGGGCGACAAGAGCTTGCTCGTGTCGGTGTTGACGCCGAGATTGTCGGCGGCGAACCAGCCGCCCAGCACCGTCAGCAGCAGCGCCACCAGCAGCACGCGCCCGGCATGCCGGCGACAGAAATCGACCAAGGCTGAAAGTAAGCCGACCATGTCCCCCTCATCGAAAGCGCGATGCCGACGAGAGGCTCCTCGCCGGCATCGCGCCCCTTACCCCATCCCGCAGCCGCACCCTCGTCCATCCGAAGGCTGAAGACCGCAGACATTCCCACCCTGCCGGCCGATTCCGGCAGCGGGAAGGCAAAGAGCGCGGAACCTCGGGAAACGATGGTGGACGGAGCAATGCGGCAGGCGGGGGTCTCGGTCGGCACCCTAGCGATAGTCCCTTGGAAACGCCAGATGTAGACATCTACCATGCGGATCGGAGCGGAACGCGACGCCCGGCCCCACCGGGCGGCGGGTCGCATTGCGGCCGATGCCGGGCCGAATGTGCGAAAATGGCAGTGATTGAGGGTGAGATGGCGTCGATCAAGAGCGTTTGCGTCTATTGCGGATCGTCCAATCGGGTCGATGCGCGTTTCCTGGACGCGGCGGCGGAGTTGGGACGCCTTATTGGCCGAGCCGGCATCGAGCTCATCTACGGCGGCGGCCGCGTCGGCCTCATGGGCCGCGTGGCGGATGGGGTGCTGGCCGAGGGCGGCCGGGTCGTCGGCATCATCCCGCGGCATCTGCACGAGCGCGAGGTGGCGCACCAGACGGTGAGCGAGCTCGTGCTCGTCGACACCATGCACGAGCGCAAGCAGCTGATGGCAGAACGCGCCGACGGTTTCGTCGTGCTGCCGGGCGGCTACGGCACGCTCGACGAGATGTTCGAGATCATCACCTGGCGGCAGCTGGGCCTGCACGACAAGCCGCTGGTGCTGGCCGACGTCCACGGCTATTGGGCGCCGCTCGTCGATTTGCTCGACCGGATCATCGAAACCGGCTTCGCTCAGCCCGACTGCCGCAATCTCTATCAGACCGTGACGCGGATCGAGGACATCCTGCCGGCGCTCTATGCCGTGAGCCCGCCGCGGCAGCCGGTCGAATCGAAGTGGATGTGACGCGCTTGCGACAAGAGCCCTCTTGTCGGCCCTAATTCAGATGCTATGGTCCTCCGCCCTCGCGCCGCGGCCGAACCTCTTGGGTTTCGCGAACCGGATCCCATAATCCGGAACGAGCTGCCGCGTGCCGCCCCTGTTTGCCTCGCCCTCGCCCGCCTAACCTCTCGAGCGGGCAGGCCCTCTGGAGACGCGTTCTGATGAGCAAGATCACGGTGAAGAACCCGGTCGTCGAACTCGACGGCGACGAGATGACCCGCATCATCTGGAAGTTCATCAAGGACAAGCTGATCGTCCCCTACCTCGACGTCGACCTGAAGTACTACGACCTGGGCATGGAGCATCGCGACGCCACCAACGACCAGGTGACGGTCGATGCGGCGAATGCGATCAAGCAATACGGCGTCGGCGTCAAGTGCGCGACCATCACGCCGGACGAGGCGCGCGTCGAGGAATTCAAGCTCAAGAAGATGTGGAAGTCGCCGAACGGCACGATCCGCAACATCCTGGGCGGCACCGTGTTCCGCGAGCCGATCATCTGCAAGAACGTGCCGCGCCTCGTGCCCGGCTGGACCGCGCCGATCGTGATCGGCCGTCATGCCTTCGGCGACCAGTACCGTGCCACCGACTTCAAGGTGCCGGGCAAGGGCAAGCTCACCATGACCTTCACGCCGGAGGGCGGCGGCGAGCCGATCCATTACGACGTGTTCGACTTCCCGGGCTCGGGCGTCGCCATGGGCATGTACAACCTCGACGAATCGATCCGCGACTTCGCCCGCGCCAGCTTCAACTACGGTCTGCTCAAGAACTGGCCGGTCTATCTCTCCACCAAGAACACGATCCTCAAGGCCTATGACGGCCGCTTCAAGGATCTGTTCCTGGAAGTGTTCGAAAGCGAGTTCAAGGCCGAGTTCGACAAGCGCAAGATCACCTACGAGCATCGCCTGATCGACGACATGGTCGCCTCGGCGCTCAAGTGGAGCGGCGAATTCGTCTGGGCCTGCAAGAACTACGACGGCGACGTGCAGTCCGACACGGTGGCACAGGGCTTCGGCTCGCTCGGTCTCATGACCTCCGTGCTGCTGGCACCGGACGGCAACACGGTCGAGGCGGAAGCCGCCCACGGCACGGTGACCCGGCATTATCGCCAGCACCAGCAGGGCAAGGAGACCTCGACCAACCCGATCGCCTCGATCTTCGCCTGGACGCGCGGCCTCTACTACCGCGGCAAGTTCGACGGCACGCCGGACGTGCAGCACTTCGCCGAGACGCTCGAGAAGGTCTGCGTCGAGACGGTCGAGTCGGGCCGGATGACCAAGGACCTCGCCATCCTGATCGGCCCGAACGAGCCGTGGCTGTCGACCACCCAGTTCCTGGATGCGCTCGACGAGGGCCTTAAGAAGGCGATGAAGTAAGCTCGTTTCGAGAACGGAACGAAATGGCACGGGCCGGGGAGCGATCCCTGGCCCGTTTGCTTTTCGCAGGCGACCTCTGGCCCGGCTTGACCTGGTCCCATGCGCCGGTATCTCCTCGCCGCCATGAGCTATCGGCGTCATCTCGAAGCCTGCAATCGCTTCGATCCTGAGCGTTTCCTGCCGCTGCTGCTGAGGGGGCGCCGCGTCGGTTTCGTCCGCCGGGACAATGCCCGGCTGCTTGCGGCCTTTCCCCACATTTTCCGCCGGTCGGCGGACGCGGTCGCAATCGCCGACACGATCGAGGGAGCGGACGCCGTGACCCAAGCGTTCGGGGAGGCGACCGACGGGCTGATCCGCGCTGGCATGGTAAACAAGCGGCGCAACGAGATGTTCGCGATCACCGACGGCTGGGGCGGGCCGTTGTTGTTCGAACTCGACCGGGGGATGATCGAGTTCTTCGGCGCCCGCGCCTATGCGGTGCATCTGAATGGCTGGCGGCCAGGGGTCGACGGCCCGGAGTTCTGGATCGCCAAACGCGCCATGAACAAGGCGATGGCGCCAGGCAAGCTCGACAACATGGTCGCCGGCGGTCTTGGAGCCGGCTACACCGCCTGGGAGACGGTGCTGAAGGAAGCCAGGGAAGAGGCCGGCGTGCCCGAGGCCGTGGCGAGCCGCGCCCATGCTGCCGGCGCCATCCGCTACCGGATAGAGCTGCCCGACGGCATGCGTGATGAAGTGCTGTTCGTCTACGACATCGAGGTACCGACGGAGTTCGTGCCGCGCAACGCCGATGGTGAAGTCGAGGATTTCCGGCTGCTGTCGGCACGCGAGTGCCTGCGGCTGGTGCGAGAAACCGACCAGTTCAAGTATGACGTCAATCTGGTGCTGATCGATTTCGGCCTGCGCCATGGACTGATCGTGCCGGAGGCGCCGGACTATCTGGCCCTCGCCGAGGGTCTGCGGGGCAGCTTGGTGCGCGGCGAACGCTAAAGGCGCAACCATGCCGAGCCGAAGGGCGGCTTTCGCAGGAATACGAGAGGTTTCAGCGCTTCGCTCAAACCCATGGCCGCTCGTCGTGGCGGCCGGTCGGGAACAGGGTCAGGTACTGGACCAGCCGCGGCCGGTCGGTGCGGTTCGGGCTGCTGCCGTGCGGCAGGGCGTGGTGCCAGATGATGAGGTCGCCGGCCTTGCCCGGAATCGGCACCGCCGCGGCACGGATCTCATCGTCGAGCTGCCGCGGATCGGCACCAGACGGCAGAGCGGCGATCCAATCGGTGAGCCGGTGCTGGAAGCCCGGCACGCAGGTGAAGGCGCCCTGCTCCGCCATCGTGTCGGTCAGATAGAGGATGCCCTGCAGCCCGAACGGCATGGGCAACGCGATGCTGGTATCCCAATGCAGATGCGGCCCCGGAAATTGCCAGCCCGGCCGTTCCGGCGGATTGAAGCCGGCGCGGTCGGCCGTCGCCCAAAGGTCGTTGGTGCCCCAGAGCTGGGCGAAGGCGGCGCGAATGCGCGGCGCGCGGCGGACGGCACGAAGGGCCGGATGGTGAACGAGGTTCGTCCAGATGCTGTGGCCGTGGTCACGGCCATACCAGCTGGCCGGCCGATCGGGCGCCGCATCGAGCGCCTGCCACAGCGCCGCCTCGACCGCAGCCCGCGTCGGCTCGTCGACCGCGTCGGAAAGCACGACATACCCGTCACGCTCCCAGCCAGCGAGCTGGTCCGCACCCAGCACGGGCGCCGGCATCAGCAGTTCCAGGGCCGGATCCCCTACCCCGCCGGTCATCCGGACGATCGCATCATTGACCCGACGCACCCGGTCCGGATCGAGCGCGCCGCCGTTGGCCTCCAGCACCCAGCGCTCGAACGCCGCGAAATCATGGCCGTCGTTGAGGAAACGCAGGCTTTCGAGCAGGCCGAGATCGAGACCGTAGAGTGCGACCTGGTCGAGCGGATGGTCGGCAGCGCCGTCCCGCTGGCCCAACCGCTCGCGCGCAAGCCGCGACCACAGGCGTTTCAGGTGCATGATGCCGAGGCTGCCCATGTCCTCAGGCGCCGCTAGCGCCGGTATCGCCCGATCGCCGCCCATGCTCGTCCCCTTGGCGTCAGGGCCCGAGTGTCCGAATTCAATCACTAGACGTCAATCGTCGAGCGGCACACGCCCAAAAAGAAACGGCCCGCGCCGGTTTCCCGGTGCGGGCCGCTCGATCCAGTACCAGAGTCGGCTATTCGTCGGTGCCACCGTCCGGCGATGTCACCAGCATCGCGTCGGCGACCAGGCCGGCATTGCCACGGATCGCCCGCTCGATGGCGTCCGCCGTCTCCGGATGGTCCTTCAGATATTGCTTGGCGTTCTCGCGCCCCTGGCCGATGCGCTGGCCGTCGTGGGAAAACCACGAGCCCGACTTCTCGACCACGCCGGCCGAGACGCCGAGATCGATCAGTTCGCCGCGCTTCGACACGCCTTCGCCGTACATGATGTCGAACTCGACGACCTTGAATGGCGGCGCCATCTTGTTCTTCACGACCTTGACGCGGGTCTGGTTGCCGATGACCTGCTCGCGCTCCTTGATGGCGCCGATGCGCCGGATGTCGAGGCGGACCGAGGCATAGAACTTGAGCGCGTTGCCGCCGGTCGTGGTCTCCGGATTGCCGAACATCACGCCGATCTTCATGCGGATCTGGTTGATGAAGATCACCATGCAGCGCGACTTGGAGATCGAGCCGGTGAGCTTGCGCAGCGCCTGGCTCATGAGCCGCGCCTGCACGCCCATGTGGCTGTCGCCCATCTCGCCTTCGAGCTCGGCACGCGGCACGAGGGCGGCGACCGAGTCGACGACCAGCACGTCGATGGCGCCGGAGCGCACGAGCGTGTCGGCGATCTCAAGTGCCTGCTCGCCGGCATCGGGTTGCGAGATCAGCAGGTCGTCGATATTGACGCCGAGCTTGCGGGCGTAACCCGGATCGAGCGCATGTTCCGCGTCGACGAAGGCACAGGTGCCGCCGGTCCGCTGCGCCTCGGCGATGACATGGAGCGCCAGCGTCGTCTTGCCGGAGCTCTCGGGCCCGTAGATCTCGATGATGCGGCCGCGCGGCAGGCCGCCGATGCCGAGCGCGATGTCGAGGCCGAGCGACCCGGTCGAGACCACCTCGATGTCGAGCGCCGCTTCCTTCGACCCGAGCTTCATGATCGAACCCTTGCCGAACGCGCGTTCGATCTGGCCGAGAGCCGATTCCAACGCCTTCTGTTTGTCCATCTCAGCCTTATCCAACAGGCGCAGAACGGTCTGCGACATTGCCCGGTCCCCTTATTCCATAGGCCTCTCGGCGATGCAACGCGCATCACTGTACATGCTTTGTTCCGGAACACAATAGGAACATTTCGCGCGAAACGATCTTTGGAGTGCCTTGCCGGGCGTCACACGAGCAAGCGGTCGACCGCCATTTCGTTCCATTCGAGGCCGAGTCCCGGCCCTTGGGCCGTCACGCAACCGCGCTCAACTGCAAGCGGCCGCTCCAGCAACCGGGATGCCTTGTCGAGATGTTCGAGCCAGAGCGCCGTCGGCGTCACCGCAAGCAGATGGGCGCTCGCCTCGAGGAAGCTGTGACTCGACACCGGCAGCGACGCCGCCTTGGCCAGCGCCGCCGCTTCGAGCCAGCCGGTAACACCACCGATCTTCATGACGTCGAGCATGGCATGGTCCGAAGCGCCGGCGGCGACGGCGTCCGCCGCCGCCCGCGGGAACCACCAGTTTTCCCCGGTCTGCACCGGCACGGGCGAGCCGGCCCGGACGCGCGCGTGGCCCGCCAGATCCTCGGCCGCGACCGGCTCCTCGATCCAGGTCAGGTCGAATTTGGCGAGCGCCGCCGCACGCCGAAGTGCCTCGGTCGGGTCGAGCGACTGGTTATAGTCGACCATGAGGGCGATGCCGGGCCCGATCATGGTGCGGACGGCGGCGATGTCGGCCAGATCGCGCGCGAAGTCGGCGCCGCCGACCTTGATCTTGAGGCCCTGGAAGCCGGCCGCGACCGCGTCTAGGATCACCCGCTCGTCGGCCGCGACATCGATGATGCCGAAACTGGCATAGGCGCGAATCGGCCGCGGCGCGCCGCCGAGCAGGCTTGCGAGCGGCAGGTCGGCGGCGCGCGCCAGGATGTCCCAGAACGCCATGTCGAGCCCGGCGATTGCCATGCCGACTAGCCCCTGCAAGCCCAGCAGCCGGAAGCGCCGCTCGAGCGCGCGCATGCGCAGGGCGGGCGCCACGGCGGCCCCCGTCAATTCCGCGCCGATCTCGCTCACCAGCCGGGCGAGCGGCACCAGGACCGGCCTGGTATAGGCGAAGAGATAGCTGCGCCCGATGACGCCGGCCGTCGTCGCGACATCGATCAGCACCAGCGGCGTCGCCGGGATGTCGCCCGCGGCGGTGCGCACCGGCCGATCGAGCGGCACCATGACCGGCCGTGCCGTGACGCTGCGGATCTCCAGCCTATCGCCCATCACCCTCTCCTTCGCTCGAACCAGAGGATTGAGGCTTAGCCGCACGCGCGTGGCTCGATACACTCACTCGTCGGTATACGAAGAGGATCCCCCATGCGCGGCACGGCGGAGGCGACGCGGCAGCGGCTCCTGGAGGCCGCCTACGACCTGTTCTATGCGGAGGGGTTCGGGCGCGTCGGGATCGACCGGGTCGCCGAGGCGGCGGGCGTCACCAAGCGCACGCTCTATTACCATTTCGACAGCAAGGACACGCTGCTCGCTGCCGTGCTCGACCATCAGCACGCGCTGGCCCTCAGCCGTATCGCCGAATGGGCGGAACCGCTCGCGGCCGCCGATCTCGGCCAGTTCCTCGATGCGCTGTTCGCAGCACTCGAGCGCTGGTCGCGCGAGCGGCGCTGGACCGGCGCCGGCATGACACGGCTCGTCATGGAACTGGCCGACCTGCCGGGCCACCCGGCGCGCGCCGTCGCGGCACGGCACAAGGCGGCGATCGAGGATTGGCTCACGACAGCGTTCGAACGCCATGGTGCGGCGGCGCCTCGCGCCGGCGCACGAACGGTCATGCTGCTGCTCGAAGGCACCCAGGCGATGATGCTGATCAGCGGCGACCGGAGCTACGCCGCGACCGCAGCGGCGGCGGCGCGGCGCATGATCCTCGGCACTTGATCAGACTCAGCCCTCGCCAAGATCGCCCATGATCTCCTTCACCTTGAAGGCGAGCTGCTTCAGCGAGAAGGGCTTGGCCAGGAAATGGATGCCGGCGTCGTCGCCGATGCGCTTGCGGAAGGTATCCTCGGTATAGCCCGAAATGAACACGACCTTCATGTGGGGCCGGCTCTCGCGCACCTGCTTGATGAGCGTCGGCCCGTCCATGCGCGGCATCACCACGTCGGTCACGATGAGGTCGATCGGCTCGGTGCCGTTCTGGATGATCTGCAACGCCTGCTCGCCGCTCTTCGCCTCGACCACCGTATAGCCCTTGTTGCGGAGCGCGCGGGCGCTGAACAGGCGCACCGGATCTTCGTCCTCGACCAGCAGGATCGTGCCGGCACCAGTGAGATCGCGCGGCGCCGCCACTTCGAGCGGATCGAGCGTCGACGCCGGTGGCGCCTCGCCTTCCTTGCGCTGATGACGCGGCAGATAGATCGAGAAGCGCGTGCCGACGCCGACGGTGCTGTCGACGAAGATGAAGCCGCCGGTCTGCTTGACGATGCCGTAGACGGTCGAGAGCCCGAGCCCGGTGCCCGAGCCCACCTCCTTGGTCGAGAAGAACGGCTCGAAGATGCGCGCCATGATCTCGCGCGGAATGCCGGTGCCGTTGTCAGTCACCTCGATCAGCACGTAGGAGCCGGCGGGCATGATCTCGAGCTCGCGCTGGATCGGCTGCGCCTGCTCGACGTTCGAGGTCTTGATCACGAGCGTGCCACCCCCCGGCATGGCGTCGCGCGCGTTGACCGCGAGATTGATGATCACCTGCTCGAGCTGGCCCTGGTCGACGCGGACCATGCCGAGATTGCGGCCCTGGACCATCTTGAGCTCGACATTCTCGCCGAGGAGCCGGTTCAGGAGGTGGCTCAATTCGCTCAGCACGTCGCCGATGTCGATGATGCGCGGCTGCAGCGTCTGCTGGCGCGAGAAGGCCAAGAGCTGCCGCACCAGGTTGGCGGCGCGGTTCGCGTTCTGCTTGATCTGCATGATGTCGGCGAAGGACTGGTCGCCCGGCCGGAACCTCAGCAGCAGCAGGTCGCAGAAGCCGATCATCGCGGTCAAGAGGTTGTTGAAGTCGTGGGCGACGCCGCCGGCGAGCTGACCCACCGCCTGCATCTTCTGCGACTGCGCGAATTGCAGCTCGAGATTCTTCTGCTCGGTCAGATCGATGAAATGCAGAATCAGGCCGGCGATGCTGCCCTCGGTCGTGTCGAGCCGGCTCGCAAACAGGGCCAGCGTCTTGTTGCCGCGCCCCGTGCGCACGCGCAGCTCGAGCGGTCGGTCCAAGGCCGTGCCCTTGACGATCTGCGCCAGCCGCTCGCCGGCCGGCACCTGGTCGTCTTCGATCACGAACTCCATCAGGTTGCGCCCGGCCAGCTGCTGCTCTTCCGTCAGCAGCAGCCTTTCGAGCGCCGGATTCGTCTCCTTGAACCGCGCGTGCGTGTCGATGAGCGCGATGCCGACGGGTGCGATCTCGAAGAAGCGCTGGAAGCGCTGGCGCGCCCGCACGAGCGCCTCCTCGCGCGCCCGGTCCGGCGCCAGGTCGCGCACGACCGAGCAGGTGCGCCGGCTGGGGCCGCTGCCCTCGATCGTCTGGCTGATCGCGGCGTAGGTGAGCCGCCCCTGCCGGCCCGCCAGAATCACCTCGCGGCCCTCGCCCGGCGCCTGCGGGTCGAACGGCACGCGCGTCGCGTCGTCGGATGCCACCAGGAAATCCTCGATCCGCGCGCGCTCGTTGATGAGCTGCTCCGGCGAGGCGCCGAGCCAGCCGGCCAACGTCTCGTTGATCATGAGGAACCGGCCGGTCTCGTCGATCGAATAAAGCCCGAACGGCACGCCGTCGAAGAATTCGAACAGCATGGTCCGGCCGGCCTCGATCACGCCGCGCAGCTGGCGCTTGTCGGTAATATCGACGAGCTGCCAGACGGCACCGCCGCGGACCGAGGCGATCGGCGCCACCGTCACCTCGAACCAGCCGACGCGGCCGTCGAGGAACCGCGCCCGGAGCTCCGCATGGGCGGTGCCACCGACGCGCGCCTGGGTCCGGAGCCGGTTGAGCTCGCGCTCGACCTCCTCCTCGTCCTCGGCGCCGTCGAGGAAGGCCTGCAGCGGCGAGCGCCCGCCGGAGAAGCGGGCGACATAGGCGGCATTGGCGAAGCCGATGACGCCCTGTGGATCGGTCACGAACGCCGCGTCCGGCAGCGCCTCGAGCGCCTGGCGCGCAAGCGATGCCATGCGGCCCGCCGCGGCCAGGCGCGCGCCCAGCACCGCCAGCGTGACGAAGGCCAGCATCGCCACCAGATCGATCGCGAGCGTCGCGTCGAACGCGATCGACCCTGCCGGCAGCTGCGTGCCCAGCCAGGCGCCGAGCGCCAGGCTCGTGGCGGACGCGACCAGGCCCGACACCAGAAGCGGCTTCACGCCGCGCGTCGGCAGCCGCCGCCCGCCTTCCTCCGCCCGATCGGCTTCTAGAACCATGGCCGCACTCTTGATCGTCTCCTGCTTTTCGTCATCGCTCAGCCGGGGTGGGTGATGCTGGTCAGTACATCGACATACTGGCCCAGGAACCAATAGAGCAATGGCGGCAAGGTCAGGCCGATGATGACCAGGCCGCCCAGCACCTGCAGCGGCAGGCCGATATAGAAGACCTGCAGCTGCGGCATGATCTTCGAGATCAGCCCCTGCGCCACATGGAACACCGTGCCGATGATGAGGAACGGGGCCGCAAGCTCGACGCTGATGAGGAAGCCGCGCGCGACCAGATGCGCCATGGCGTTCGACAAGTCGGCGAACGGCGGTACGCCGCCCGCAGGGAAGGCCGCATAGCTGTCGACGATCGAGCGGATCAGGATATGATCGACACCCGTGACGAAAATCAGCACGACCGCCATGGCGGACAGCAGGCTCGCCGGCAGCGTCTCGGGCGAGGTCTGGCCGGGATTGAACGTGATGGCGCTCGCGAGCGACGTCTGCATGGCGATGATGGCGCCGCCGGTCTCGAGCGAGGCCAACAGCACCCGGGCCATGAGCCCCAAGAAGCTGCCGATGAAGATCTCGTCGAACATGAGCGCGAACATGCGCAGGACATTCTGCGGCTCCGCCGGCACGCCGTAGTCCGCCTGAATGACCGGCGTCACCGCTGCGCTGATCGCGGCCGCGACCACCAGGCGCGCGCGCACGTTGACATAGGCGTCGCCGAAGCCCGGCAGGAAGCCGACCGCCGCCGCCATCCGGCAGAACACCAGGAAGAAGGTCCAGACGACGGCCGGGACCAGTTGCTCCAGCGAATAGGTCGTCATCGCCTAGGTCACCATGGCCCGTGTCATCATGCCAGGCACGGGGCTATTGGATGGCGATGATGCGGTCGGCGAGCGAACGGGCGAAGGTTTCGAGCGTGCCCAGCATGAACGGCATCAGGAGCAGGACCGACAGGAAGATCACGATGATCTTCGGCACGAAGGTCAGCGTCTGCTCCTGGATCTGGGTCAGCGCCTGGAACACCGAAATGGCGATGCCGACGACGAGGGCAGCCAGCATGGGGCCGCCGGCGATCTTGAGCGCGGCGAAGATCGCCTCGCGGGCGACGTCGATGATCTCGGTTTCGTTCATGACCGATCAGACGGTCATGTGCAGAATTTCCTGATAGGCGGAGACGACCTTGTCGCGCACCGCGACGACGGTCTGCAGGGTGACATCTGCGTTGGTCACGGCGGCCACGACGCTGTTGATGTCGGCATGGCCGGCGACGGCCTGCATGCTCGCGATCTCGCCGCCCTTCTGCGCGTCGACGGCGCTTTCGAGAGCGTTCTTCAAGAGGTCGCCGAAGCCGCCACCGCCCTGCGACGCCGCCCCCTGCGGTTGCGTCAGCGTCTTGGCGGCATTGGCATAGGCGGCAGCGCCGGCGGCGACATTGATCGTCATGGTCCTGGTTCCTCGGCGGCGGAGCCGCGCATGCAACGAAGGGTTAGGATCCCTTAGCTGCGCAGCAGGTCGATTGCACGCGAAATCATGGTGTTCGTCGCGTCGATCACGTCGACGTTGGCCTGGTAGCTGCGTTGAGCTTCGCGCAAATCGCTCATTTCGACCAGCGGGTTGACGTTCGGCATGCGCACGTAGCCGTTGCCGTCGGCCGCCGGATGCCCCGGCATGTACTTGAGCTCGAACGGTGCGGCGTCGGGCACGATCCGGTCGACCTTGACGGTGTCGGCGCCGGTCGCGCGGTCGAGCACGTTCTTGAAGGTGACAAGCTTGCGGCGATAGGGATCGGCGCCGGGAGAGGCCGCCGTCGAATTGGCGTTGGCGATATTCTCGGAAATCGTGCGCAGGCGCAGGGTCTGCGCCGCCATCGCCGACGCCGCAGTCTTCAGGGTATCATCGAAGCTCGACATGCCTGCACCTTCCAGCGGAACCCGGTTGTCGCGTTACGACCCGGTCCGACCGATCGCGGTCTTAATCAGACCCACCTGCTTCTTATACAGATTCGTCATCAGCTGGTAGTCCGACGCGGTCTCGGACACCTTCATCATCTCGTCCTCGAGCGAGACCGTATTGCCGTTGATCTCGCGGTCGGTCGTGATCTTCTCGATTTCCGGCTGCAGCTTCGCCGCCGCCTCGGTGCCGACCAGGTGATGCGGGTCGGTCGTGACCGGCGCCAGCTTGGGCGTGGCCTGGTGGGTCACCTCGGCCAGTTCCTTGCGGAAGTCCAGCGGGCGAAGATCCGACGCCTTGAAGCCCGGCGTGTCGGCATTGCCGACGTTTTCGGACACGACCTTCTGCCGCGCCGTCAGCCAGTTCATCTTCTTCGTCAGCGCTGCGAGCAGCGGCAGGTTGTTGAGGTCCATCGGACCCTGAGCCTCGTCCAAATTTTTGGGCCGTTGCAGCATGCCGGACGTCTCATTACCAACGGGTTAAGCCCCGGACGGTCCCGCATCGACCGTCCGGGCCCCACCCCACGCCGCTATTTCGCCTTCGGCTGATAGGCCTTGAGGCCCATCTGCCAGAACATGAAGGCGAACTTGTCGGCGAGCTCCTTGTTGCGCTGGATGCGCGTCGAGCCGATGCCGTGGCCGGCGTCATAATCGACGCGCAGCAGGATGGGCCGGCCGCTCGTGCTCGCCGCCTGCAGGGTCGCCGCCATCTTGGCCGACTCGTAGGACGGCACGCGCGGATCGTTGATGCCCGTCGTCAGCAGCACCGCCGGATAGGGCGTGCCGGGCTTGACGTTGTGCATCGCGTCCATGGCGAGGAGCCCCTTGAACCCGTCCTCGGTCGCAACCGAGCCGAATTCCGGGACGTTCGGCGGCCCGTTCTCGCTGAACTCGCCCCGGAGCGCGTTCGAGACGCCGACCTCGTCGATCACGACCCGGAACAGATCCGGCCGCGCATTCATCGCGCCGCCGACCAGGATGCCGCCGGCGCTGCCGCCGTCGATCGCGAGCGTCGCCGGCGTCGCCCAGCCCTTGTCGACGAGATACTGGGCGCAGGCGATGAGGTCGGCCCAGCTGTTGGGCTTCGTCGCCTTCTTGCCGGCCTGATGCCAGTCCTCGCCATATTCGCCGCCGCCGCGCACATGGCAGATCGCCCAGATGCCGCCATGCTCCATGAGCGGGAACCAGCGCGGCGCGAACACCGGCGTCTCCGAGATGCCGTAGGCGCCGTAGCCCCAGATGAGCGTCGGATGCTTGCCGTCAGGCTTCGCGTTCTTCTGGCGCACGATCGACAGCGGCACCTCGGTGCCGTCGGCGCTCTTCACCTTGAGTTCCTCGCCGACATAGCCCTTGGTGTCGACCGGCGATGGCGCCAGGAGACCCGTGTCGACGATCTTGCTGTCTTTCGGATCATAAGTGACCCAGGCCTGCGAATGGACCCAGCCCTCGACGCTGAACAGCGCGCCCGGGGTGCGCGTGTCGGCGCTGAGCCCGTCGACCGTCGCACCGTCGTAGGGCAGCGGCATGTCCTGGACCTTGCCGGTGTCGTAGGGCAGCCGGCGCAGGCGGCTCGGGCCGCCGTCCATGTCCTGGACATAGAGCGCGTCAGCCGCGGTCGCGATGTTGGCGATCACGACGGTGCCGGTCGGCACGACCGTCTCGGCCTGGGCCAGATCCGGCTTCCTGATGTCGGTCTTCAGGATCTTGAAGCGCGGCGCGCCTTTGTGGCTGAGCAGGAACAGGTCGTGGCCGTGGAGCGCGGCATTCGTCACCTCGTCGTCGGGCAATGCCACCTTGACCCAGGGCGTGTTGCCGTCCGTGACCTTGACGAGCGGCGCCTCGTAGAGCCCGATCTCGTTCTGCACGCCATTCACGACCAGCCCCAGCGCGTAGTCGGAGCCAGGCGTCACCACGATCGACGGGAAGGCGATCGGGTCGATCTTGAGGCCCGTGTTGAGCCCGGTGCCGAGCACGGGCTTGTCGTTTTCCGGATCGGTGCCGACCACGTGCAGATAGGCCCGGCTGTCCTTCTCCTTCTCGGTGCCCGGGTCGTTCGGGCCCAGCTTTTTCAAGCGGTTGTAGAAGAACGCCTTGCCGTCCGGCAGCCAGGAGACGGAGGCGAAATTGGTCCGGTCGATCGTCTCGTCCAGGTCCTTGCCGGTCGCCACATCCATGATATGGAGCACGCTCTGCTCCGAGCCGCCTTCGGACAGGCCGTAGGCGACATATTTGCCGTCGAGCGACGGTTGGAAATGGTCGATCGAGACGTGCTTGCCATCGGTCGAGAGCTTGGTCGGGTCGACCAGCACCTTGTCCTTGCCCTTCGCCCCCTGGCGCACGACGAGGGAGAAGTTGGCCGCCCCCGGTGCGCTCTTGCGATAGAAATAGGCATCGCCAACCTGGATGACGCCGATGACCTTCACGCTGGCGTTGTCGAGCGCCACGATCCGCTTCTCGAGCTCGGCGCGGCCCGGGATCTTGGCGAGGGCGGCATTGGTATAGTCGGCCTGGGCCTTCATGTAGGCCTGGAAATCCGGCGACTTCGCATCTTCCATCCAGCGATAGTCGTCAGTCACGGTGGTGCCGAAGAAATTCTCGACCACCGGCTTCTTGTCCGCGACCGGCTGACCCGGCGCCGCGATCGCCGCGGCCGACGCGAAGAGGGCGGCAAGACCCAAGGTCCAGCCGCCCCATGCGCCGCGAGTATCCTGCCGTAACGCCATGCAACTGCCCCCTCTTTGAGGAATTCCGTTGCGGGCGACGCTAGCGCTTATTTGTCCCGAGGAACAGCCCGTCGCCGCTGCTCAGAGTTCGGCGTATTTCCCCTCATGCCATTGCCACACAACGAATCCAGCGCGGGTGATGTCACCCTTTTGATCGAACTTGATCTCGCCCGTGACCGTATCGAACGTCTCAGCATGCAGCACCTTCACCAGGTCGGCGAGCTTGGTCGATTTCGCCGCCTCGACCGCCTGCGCATAGATCTGGATCGTGGCATAGGCCTGCAGCGTGAAGCCCTCGGGCGGAGCGCCCTGCTTCTCGAATGCTTCAACGACCGCCTTCGCCGCCGGCCGCTTGCGCCAATCGGGCGCAAAGGTGAACAGCGTCCCCTCGCCGGCCGGGCCGGCGATCTGCCAGAACTCGAGCGCCGGCAGCGCCGAGTCCGAGACGAGCTGCGCCGTCAGCCCCTGCTCGCGCGCCTGGCGGATGATGAGCGCTGCCTCCTTCTGATAGCCGCCGAAGAAGATCGCTTCGACTTTCGCTTGCTTCAGCTTCGAGACGAGCGCCGTGAAATCCTGGTCGCCCGCGGTGATCGACTCGTCGATCACCTCCTTGACGCCGGCCGCGTTCAGCGCCTTGCGCGTCTCGTCGGCGATGCCTTTGCCGTAGGCCGACTTGTCGTCGATGATCGCGACGGGCTTGTCCTTGAAACGGGCGACGAGATAGGCGCCGGCGACCTGGCCCTGCTGATCGTCGCGGCCGCAGGCGCGATAGACGTTGGTCCAGCCCTTCTTGAACGCGTCCTCGGTCAAGGCCGCCGCGGTCGAGGCCGGCGAGATCTGCAGGATGCCGGCCTCGTTGTAGATCGCCGAGGCCGGGATCGACGAGCCGGAGCAGAAATGGCCGGCGACGAAGGCGATGTCCTTGCTTGCCAGCTGGTTGGCGACGGCGACCGCCTGCTTCGGGTCGCAGGCGTCGTCGGCCACGGTCAGCACCAGCTTCTGCCCGAGCACGCCGCCCTTGGCATTGATATCGGCGACCGCCTGCTCGGCGCCGCGCTTCAGCTGCTCGCCGAACGCGGCGTTGGCGCCGGTCAGCGGCCCGACCAGCGCTATCGGAATGTCGGCCTTGGCGGTACCACCGGCGGCGAGCGCCATGGTCAAGGCAGCAAGAAACTTTCGCATCGTCCCAGATCCTTTCGTGAAGCCGACGTAACCGCCCCGTCCTTTTATCCGGCCGTCAGTCGCGGCCGTGTCTTTTGTCGGTGACGAGCATGCAGCCCGGCGCATGGGTGATGCAGAATTCGGGCCGCACCACCTCGATCGCGGCCTGGGGTGTGACACCACAGGCCCAGAAGACCGGGATCTCGCCCGGCTCAATCGCGACCGGATCGCCGTAATCGGGCCGCATGATGTCGCGGATGCCGAGCGCCGCCGGATCGCCGGCGTGGAGCGGACCGCCGTGCATGTCGGGGAAGCGGTTGGAGATCACGGCCGCGCGCGTTGCGTTCTCGGGCGAGAGCGGCCGCATGGACACGACCGTCGGCCCGTGCCAGCGGCCGGCCGGAATGGTCGCGAGGCTGGTCTTGTACATGGCGACATTGCGGCCCTCGGCCACATGGCGCAGCGGGATGCCGGCCTCGATGAGCGGATGCTCGAACGTGAAGGAGCAACCGATCACGAAGGTGACGAGATCGTCTTGCCAGAGCTCGGCGATGTCGGTCGGCTCGGCGGCGAGCACACCGTCGCGATAGATGCGATAGCGCGGCAGGTCGTGGCGGATGTCGATGTCGGCGCCCAGCGTCGGCAGCGCCGGCGAGCCCGGCTCGGATATCGCCAGGATCGGGCAGGCCTTGGCGTTGGCCCGGCAGAACAGCTCGAACTCCTCGGCCCAGTCGCGGGACAGGATCACGACGTTGCCCTGCACATGGCCAGGGGCCAGCCCAGCGGTCGGCCCGGCATGCGCGCCGCGGCGAATGCGCGCCCGCACCTCGGCGATACCGGCCGCCGTGCTCACTTCATCATCCATGACCCTGCCCTCGCCCCGGTAATCCTGGAAGCCAGTTAGCCACGGAACCGAAGCGCAGGTCGAATTGTCATCTTGGATCGAAAGCGATCAGAATTCCTGATCAGGGGCCATGCCCTTCCTCGATCGCGACCGACTCGGCGAGCCGGGCAACGATGGCGGCGAGCGCATTGTCCGGCTGGTCCAGATAGCTCGCGGTGAAGGCGAGCGGCGGCAGCACGGTGTCGGACGCGAGGATGCGCAGCCGGCCGGCGGCGAGCTCGTCCGGGATCACCGCCGGCGGGATGGCGCTGATGCCGATGCCGTCCAGCGTCATGCGCACGATGGACGCGAGCGAGCTGTTGGCGAAAAAGCGCGGGCGGGGGATCTCGACGCGGGCGAACAGCTCCGTCACCTCGCGATAGGGCCGCGTCTGGCGCGAATAGGTCATGATCGGCCAGGCCGCGAGCTCGGTCAGCGTCACGGGCCCCGACCCGATCGACAGGTCGGGACTCGCGATCCAAGCCATCGGATAGCGGCAGAGCGGCAGGTTCATGATCTTGGGCGCGCTGATCGGCCCCAGCAGCAACGCGATGTCGAGCTCGCCCGCGAGCAGGGCGTCACGCAGGTTGGCCGAGACGTCGACCGAGATTTCGAGCGTAATCGCCGGATAGCGCTCGTGCAGCCGCTTCACGAGGCGCGCGAGCCAGGTATGGACGATGGTCTCGGACAGGCCGAGCCTGACCGTGCCGCGCAGCGATCCGGCCTCGGTCACCGCCATGACCATCTCGGTCCGGAGCGCCAGCATGCGCTCGGCATAGGCGAACAGCTCGACACCCTTCGGCGTCAGCGCGGAATGGCGCTTGTCGCGGTCGATGAGGCGCGTGTTGAACGCCTGCTCCAGTTGCTGGATGCGCGCGGAGACGGCCGGCTGCGTCGTGTTGAGCTTTTCTGCGGCCCGGCGGAAGCCGCCCAGCCGGGCGACCCAGTAGAAGGTCTCGAGCGTTCGAAGTTCGATCATCGCCAGCCCATTTCCGATCCCGCCCTCGCCCATGCCGCGGCGTTTTTGTCGCGGACCACGCCCAGGGCGCAACGCGAGTTGCACCACGCGCGCCGACCGGGCACCCTCTGGCGGAGATTTCCTGCGACAGCCTGTCGCCGCCGCCTCTAAGGCTTTGTTAAGGGGCGCCGCCGCAGGCTCCCTCGAGATAGCGCGAAAGGGCCCGGATGGAACGAGAAAAGGCGATCGCCCTCGATTTCGATCCCCGCGATCCGAGCGTGCCGACCGTCATTGCGACCGGCGAGGGCGCGGTCGCTCGCCAGATTCTGGAAATCGCGTTCGAGCACGGCGTCAAAGTGCGCGAGGACGCCGACCTCGTCGAAATCCTATCGACGCTCGAGGTTGGTGACGAGATCCCGATCATCGCCTTCGCCGCGGTTGCGGAAATCCTGACGCACGTCTATCGGTGGGAGCTGCAGCAGCGTTCCGCCCCAGAGCCCTCTCTTGGGCCTTCTCCCGGGCTTTCCGTACCATGACCGAGACCGCGCTCGACCGATTGCTCGACGACACGGACGCCCAGCTCGACGCGGCACTCGCCGCCGTCGAGACCGGCGACCTCATCGACCTTGCCGACCTGCCGCCGCGCGTCGAGACCATCTGCAAGCTGGCGGTGGACGGCCGCCGGCGTGACATGGCCGATCGGCTGCTGCAGCTGAGCCGGAAGCTCGACGAGATCGAGCGGCTGCTGCGCGAGCGGCTGGCCGCGGTGACGCCGGAGACGGAGCGCGTCTCCGACCCGAAGCGGGCGAGCGACGTCTATCGAGCGACAGCGGGAGCGCCGAAATCGAAAACATGACCGACATCGTCCGGCTGATCCTGGCACTGGTCTTCGTGCTGGCGCTCATCGGCCTGTTCGCCTGGCTCTTGCGCCGGTTCGGCCCCGCCATGCGGCTCGGCCGCGCCGGGCGGTTGGCGCTGGTCGAGTCCATCGCCGTCGATTCGCGCCGCCGGCTGCTGCTCGTGCGGCGCGACCAGACCGAGCATCTGCTGCTGATCGGCGGCACGCGCGACCTGGTGATCGAGAGCGGCATCCGGTCCGCCTCGGACGGCAGCCGGCGCGACCGGTCGGAGCCGAGCTTCGCCACCCATCTGCCGGGCGAGGACGCGTGATCCGATCGATCCTGAAACGGGGCGCCGTTCCGCTCCTGCTGCTGATGCTGCTTTTGCTGGCCGGCCCCGCTTCGGCGCAGAGCCTGTCGGTCGACCTCGGCGATGGCGGCGGCTCGACGACCGGCCATATCGTCGAACTCGTGGCACTCATGACCGTGTTGAGCGTGGTGCCGGGACTGCTGGTGACCGTCACCTCGTTCACGCGTATCGTGGTTGTGCTGTCGTTCCTGCGCACGGCCATCGGCATCCAGCAGACGCCGCCCAACACGGTGCTGATCAGCCTGGCGCTGTTCCTCTCGGCCTTCGTCATGGGGCCGACGCTCGAGCGCTCCTACAACGACGGCATCGCCCCGCTGATCGCCGAGAAGATCGACAACGAGACCGCGTTCGAACGCACGGCGAAGCCGTTCCACGACTTCATGCAGACCCATGTGCGCGACCAGGATCTGCAGCTGTTCATGGGCCTCGGCCGCATCCCGCCGGTCGCGACGCCGGACGACACGCCCTATCGCGCGCTGGTGCCGGCCTTCCTCATCAGCGAGCTGCGCCGCGCCTTCGAGATCGGCTTCCTTCTATTCCTGCCGTTCCTCATCATCGACATC
The DNA here is from genome assembly GCF_014643535.1 of Aliidongia dinghuensis. Classification (NCBI taxonomy): domain Bacteria; kingdom Pseudomonadati; phylum Pseudomonadota; class Alphaproteobacteria; order Rhodospirillales; family Dongiaceae; genus Aliidongia; species Aliidongia dinghuensis. Next base: position 209,531 of record NZ_BMJQ01000014.1, read on the forward strand.
GTGGTTGCCTCGCTCGTCATGTCGATGGGCATGGTCAGCCTGCCGCCGAACGTGCTGTCGCTGCCGTTCAAGCTGATCTTCTTCGTGCTGATCGACGGCTGGTACCTGGTGTGCGGCTCGCTTATTCAGAGCTTCGGGCCGGGCTGATCGCCCATCGCCCAGCGATAGATCGCCTCCCGATCGGCCTCGGTCGCGACCGAGCGGACGACGGCCGGATCGGCCGCAAGCTCGCGACCGATCGCGACGGCGACGCGCTGCTCAGGGCACAGGCCGAGGCAGGAGGTCTCGACCACGCGCAGCGCCTTGCTGCGGCCGACGGACCCCAACCGTTCCTTGAACCATTGCCGGAGCGTCGTGCGCCCGTCCGGCGTCAGGCCGTCCGGCAGCTTGCCGGAGCAGCGCAGGCAGACGAACAACACGTCGGTCTGCCAGCTGGCCGGCGCCGGCCCGGTCGCAGCCAGCGCCGGCAGAGTTGTCATGGGCTCGGGAGCGGGTTCCCGCCCCCTGACCCGCCGCCCACCAATCCAGGCGCGTCGCAAGCTTGTTGGTATCAATCCCATCCCCCTAGACGCGCTCGACATCGGATGCAGCGGCGTCGATGATCGCCGTGATGCGTGTCACCTGCTCCTCGGTCAAGCCTCCCTTGGCGAGGCGCATCTGCAGTGCCAGCTTCAGGTTCTCCATGGCGCGCAAGATCTGCGGCTGGATGCCGCCGCCGAACCGCCGCGTCGCCTCGGCGATCTTTTCCATGACCAGGTTCACGGCCGACTGGTTGCTGGCGAGGAACGCCCGCCCCTCGTCGGTGATCGCATAGAGCTTCTTGTTGCCCTCTGCCTGGGCGACAGTGACGTAGCCCATTTCCTCGAGCAAGGTCAGTGTCGGATAGATGACGCCCGGGCTCGGGCTGTAGAGTCCCTGCAGCTTGTCCTCGATCGCCTTGATGATCTCGTAGCCGTGGCGCGGCTTCTCGTTGATCAGGCTCAGGATGATGAAGCGCAGGTCGCCCTGCTCGAACAGCCGGCCCATGCGCCCGCCGCCCCAGCCGTGCCGGCCGTAGCCGTGATGCCCGCCGAAATGGCGGCCGCCGAAGCCGAATTCACCCCGGGCGAAGCGTCGCTCGCTTTCCTCCCGATGGCCGTGCTGTCTGAATCTTCCGAACATAGTAACCTCTTGTCAATGTTTCGACGCTTCTAAGATATATCGAAACCGTGTTTGCACAAGAGGCTTTTTGGATGTCCCGCTCCGTCGCGACGCCGCCGGGCGCCCGTCAGTTGATCTTGCTGAGCTCGTTCTTGGCGAGGCGCTGGCGGTAGGTCGTCATGAAGCCCTGGAGGTCGCTGATCTGGGCGACCCGGTCAGCCAGCGACTTGAAGTCGCCGCTCGCGGCCGAGCTGTTGCCGGCGACCACGCGGAAATCCTCCTTGAGCGCGCTCTGGTCCATCGCCGCGCCATATTGCTTCTGCAGGGCGGTGAGGCCGGCGCGGTCCTTGCCCAGCACCATCGCGGTCGCGATCTTGAGCACCGTGCGCGCCGTATCGTCGTCGATCTTGCTGGCCGCAGGCGGCTTCAGGCCGCGCTGCAGCACCGGCACGACCGCCGCCCAGTTCTGCGTCTTCCAATAGATGTCGACGCGCAGCCGGTCGGCGTCGGCCGAATTGTCGCCGTTGAGCAGCTGCAGCGCCTCGGTGTTCTTGCTCTCCTCGGCGAGCGCGCGCGCCCGGAGCTCCGTACGCTGCTGGACCAGCTCCGGCGGCAGGTCGGGCGCGACCGGCACGTCGAGCGCCGCGATCGCGTCCTCGGGCCGGCGGTCGAGCAGCCGGACGAGCGCCAGCTGGGCTGCGACGCGTGCCTGGTCGACGCCGCTGAGGCGCGTCTTCACCTGGGTCTCGAGCAGATCCGCCGCCCGGTCGAGCAGGTCGACCTTGACCAGCTGGTCGGCGAGCTTGCGGATGATCTGGTCGCCGACGGTGCCCGGCGGGGTCAATTCCTTGAACTCGTCATAGAGGCTGAGCTGCTTCAGCGGCGTCACGTTGTCGGCCGCCTTGCCCAGGAACAGGTCGACGAAATATTGCTGCATGTCGTCGGCGACGCCCTTCGCGGCCGGATTGTCGCCGTAGCTCGCCAGCACCTGACGCAGCGAGCGGAAGCCCGAGCGGTAGTCGCCGTCGGCGATCTGCAGCTCGGCGAGCTTGCGCAGCACCCGGATCTCGAAATCGTCGCCGCGCCAGACGAAGCGCAGCCGGTCGAGCGCCGCGATCGCATCCGCGCGGCCAATTTCCTTGTCGTCGAGCTTGGTCAGGGTCATGGCGTAGGTCGCCTGCGCCCGGGCCAGGCTCGAATCCGGCGACTGCGAGACCTGTTGCCAGAGCTCGACCGCGCCCTTGGTGTCGCCCTCGATCGAGAGGATGCGTCCACGCAGGACCTTGGCCTGGTCGGCCTCGCCCTCGGTCGGCTGATGCGCCAGCACGTCCGCCACCAGGTTCGACGCTTTCTCCCGGTCGCCGGCATTGAGCAGCGCTTCCGCCAGCTTGACCGCGAGCCGGTTCCTGAGCGGCGGCGGATAGTTGCGCAGCACGTCGGACGACTTGTTGTAGGCAGCGAGCGAATCCGCCCAGAGGCCGCGGTCGGCGGCGAGCACGGCGCGCCACAGCTGGCCGTCCGGACGATCGTCGAGCGCCGGATCGCCGAGGTCGGCGAGTGCCGTATCGAGCTGGTTCGCCAGTTCCTCGGACGCGCCGCGCAGCGCGCGCAGGTTCGGGTCGTCGAACATGGCCGGCGCGTCGTGCTCGATCGCGCGCAGGACGCCCAGCGCCTCCGGCCCCATGGCATTGGCAAAGAAGAAGCGCGCGAGATCGATGCGCGCGTTGTTCCGGTCGTCGGGCGCTGCACTCGCGATCGCCTGCATCAGCGCCTGCCGCCGGCGCGTGAAATCCTCGCCCGGCCCTTGCCAGCCGGTCGGATCGAACAGCCGGTTTTCGGCCGCCTTGCCCGCCCGCTCGGCATGCCGGTCCGCATCGGACGAGAGCGCAAGCCCGCCTGGCGCGCTCAACTCGACCAGGTTGGGCTGCGACCGGATCGCCAGCTGGTCGCTCGACGGGCGGAACACCAGGCCCTGCGCGCTCGGCAGGACGCGGAAGTCGGGATATTCGCCGCCGAGGTCGGAGCCCTGGCCGATCTGCGGCAGCGGCACTGCCACCAGCACGTCGCCGGCGTCCGGGTCGGTCAGGCTGATCGGGCTCGCGGGCTCGCTCACCGGAAAGATCATCGATGCGTTGGGGCCGTCGCTGCGCACCTGCCCCTGCACCGGCGCGTCCGCGCGCTGCGGCTGGTTGCGCAGTTCAACCACCCAGGCCGTGCCGGCGCGGCGCACGCTCGGATTGAAGCCGGCCCAGACCGCGAGCCGCAGCACCGTGCCGCTGCGGCTCGGCATCTGCGCGATCGAGGTGATGACCGGCCAGTTGGCGGCGCGGAAATCGGCGAAATCCATCTTCTGGGCGCGATCGAACACCATCCAGACCGCGTTGCCCCGGCGGAACATGGCGGCCGCCGTCGGCTGGCGCCATTCGAAGCGCAGCGAGACGCCGTCGTCGATCAGCGTATAGCGGATCTGCAGCCCATTCTCCGCCGCCGAGCCCAGGGTGCCGGAAACCTGGCCCGACGGTGCCGGTGCGTCCTGGTCGACGTCGGCCGGCGGCACCGGCGGGTGCGCGGGCGGCGGCGTGTCGGCCACGACCGGCGCCGCCGATGGCGCCTCGGCCGCGGCGGGTG